>JBATDL010000217.1:0-6225 GCA_049663445.1 Candidatus Competibacter sp. | reverse complement strand
GGGGGAGCGCTCAGCCCACGTTCGCGGGCGGCGGCCAGAATTGCCTGGGCCAGCGGATGTTCGGAGCCGGTTTCCAGACCAGCGGCCAGGCTGAAGATCTCGTCCTCCTGGAAGCCGGGCAGGGCGGTCACGGCGGTGACCGTCGGCCGGCCGGCGGTGACGGTGCCGGTCTTGTCCAGCACCACGGTGGTGAGTTGGCCGACCCGTTGCAAGGCTTCGCCGTCGCGGATCAGGATACCGTGCTCGGCGGCCTTGCCGACCCCGACCATGATCGAAATCGGTGTGGCCAGCCCCAGCGCGCAGGGACAGGCGATGATCAGCACGGTTAGGCTGGTGACCAGGATATAGCCCAGCCGGGGCTCGGGGCCGAAATTGAACCAGGCTAGCGCGGTGAGGATGGCGATGATCAGGACCGAGGGGACGAACACGGCGGCGACCCGGTCGGCCAGCCGACCGATCGGCGGCTTGCTGTTTTGCGCCTGCCGCACGCTGGCGATGATGTGGGCCAGCACGGTGTCCTCACCCACCCGGGCGGCGCGGAAGACAAAGGTTCCGGTCTGGTTCACCGTGCCGCCGGTCACGGCATCGCTGGCTTGCTTGACCACCGGCAGCGGTTCGCCGGTCAGCATCGATTCGTCCACCGTCGAACGGCCGTCGCTGACTTCGCCGTCCACCGGGATTTTTTCGCCCGGTCGCACCCGGATCAGGTCGCCGATCCGCAGGGTTTCGATGGGGACATCCCGCTCCTGATCGCCCTCGACCCGCCGGGCGGTTTTCGGCCGCAGGCCGAGCAGGCGCTGGATGGCGGTCGAGGCTTTGCCGCGCGCCCGGCTTTCCAGCGCGGAGCCGAGATTGATCAGGGCGATGATGGTGACCGCCGCCTCGAAGTAGGCGTGTTGGGCCAAGCTGGGCACGCTGGCGGGAAACAGGGCCACCAGCATCGAATACGACCAGGCGGCGCCGGTGCCCAGGGCGATCAGGGTATCCATGTTGGCGTTGTGATGGCGAAACTGACGCCAAGCGCCGCTGAAGAAATGGCCGCCGCTGTAGACCATCGTCACCAGGGTCAGCAGGCCGGTCGCGATCCAGAACCAGCGGCCGCCGGGACTGGCCAGCGTCGGCAACCAGCCGGCCAATCCCGCCACCAGCAAGGGTGCGGCCAAGACACCGGCAACGATAGTGTTGCGAACCAGACGACGGTAATGAGTCTGTTCGGCGGCGTCGCGCTCGGCCTCGTCGGCGGCGTCGCGCAGTTCGGTGGCGTCGTAGCCAGCCTCCTGAATCGCCCGAATCAGTATGGGCAGGGCTGCATCGCCGCTGATTTGGGCGGTGCGCTCGGCGAAATTGACACTGGCCTCGGCCACGCCGGGTACCCCACGCAGGGCGATTTCCACGGCGGCGACGCAGCCGGCGCAACTCATGCCGTTCACGGCCAGACGCAGGGACTGAACGGGTGATCCGGGTGTCATTGAATAATTCCTCCCGACACGTTTAAGGTGCAAAAAGTGTATTCATGCCAGTAAGGGCATGTTCTAATAAGGACACAAATAACAGGTACTAAAATCACACTATTATGACTCCCGGCAACCTATCCCCGTTCGCGTTCGCGTTCGCGTTCGGACCGGGGTGGGGCCGCTGGCCGTCGCGCTGATCCACAAGCGGTACGATACTCGATGAAAATGCGTATTCTAGTGGTGGATGACGATCCGAACGTCCTGCGGATCATCGCCGCGATGCTGCGGCGCTGGGATTACGAGGTGACGCTGGCTCACGATGGCGCGGAAGCATGGGCGATTTTGCAACGGGAGGAGATCCGGCTAGTCATTAGCGACTGGATGATGCCAGGGTTGGCCGGGCCGGAGTTGTGCCGCCAGGTGCGGGCCACCGAATTTTCCAGCTATATCTATTTTATCCTGTTGACCGGCCGCGAGGATAAAACCTCGCTGATACAGGGCATGGACGCCGGCGCCGATGATTTCATGGTCAAACCGGTCTATCGGGAGGAACTGCGAGTGCGGGTCCGCGCTGGCGAGCGCATTCTGCGGCTCGAAGCGGAACTGGGCGAGCGCAATCGCCATCTCAACGAGATCAACCGCACGCTATCCGAGGCTTACGCCACCATCCACCACGACCTGGAATCGGCCGCCGCCATGCAAAAGGCGCTGCTGCCGCCGCCGTTGCGCATACCGGGCGTCGCGGTGGAATGGTTGTTCCAGCCCAGTTCGTTCGTGGCGGGCGACATATTTGACTACTTCAAGCTGGGCGAGGGGCAATTGAGTTTCTACCAGTTGGATGTGGCTGGCCACGGTGTGCCGGCGGCGCTGCTATCTTTCACCCTAAGCCGGGTGTTGTCGGAGGGGGCGGAGGAGAAGCGGTTGCGCCGCCAGGGCTTCGGTCAGGATGCGGAGATGATTCCGCAGCGAGTGGTGGAGGAGTTGAACCAGCGGTTTCAGTCGGGGATCGATCCGGTTCTATACTTCACCATGATTTACGGTAATCTGGATTTGCGGTCGGGGCGGGTCAACCTGACCCAGGCCGGCCATCCCCGGCCGATCTGCTTGCGCCATGCCAGCCGGCGAACCGAAATGGTGGGCGGCGGCGGGTTTCCGGTGGGCATGCTGCCCGAGGTCGAGTACGAGACTCTACAAGTGGAACTGGCGCACGGCGACCGGCTATTTCTGTACTCGGACGGCATCACCGAATGTACCAGCGAGACCGATGAGATGTTCTCCGAGCAGCGGCTTCGGGAGTTGCTTGAACAGACGGCGGAACTACCGGCCGCCGCTGTGACCGAGTGCGTCGGCCAAACCCTGCGAGCGTGGAAGGGCGACGATAACCACCAGGACGATATCACTTTGCTGATACTGGAGCGCGAGCCATGGCCATGATACGGACCATCAGCCTGAGCATTGAGAGCCGGCCCGAATGCATCGAGTTGCTGAGCTACGCCCTGCATGGACTGTGTCCGTTGCTCATGCTGCCGGCCGAAGAACTGGCCAAGGTCGAGCTGGCCATGGTGGAAGCCGTCAATAACGTAGTCGAACACGCCTATGGCTTCGAGCCGGCTCACCGGGTATGGGTGGAGTTCGAGCTAACGCCGGAACGCTTCGGCCTGCGGGTGAGCGACTGCGGCCAGTCGATGCCCCCGGGCCGGCTGGCCGCAGTGCAAGGATTCGAGGATCCCGACCCGAAGGATCTTGATGCCTGTACCCTGCGTACTCGTGGTTTGGAAATCATCCAGCGTTGCATGGATACGGTCGAGTACGAAGTGCGGGATGGCGTCAATACCTTGTCGATGAGCCGGTCTCTCGTTGGGAGCAGTGAGACCAACCCGGTCAAGATCGTTTGAGTTTTTAAACTTTTAAAACTACTGGGACAGTTGCATATGGTTCTGACACATCGCAATGTCGAAGGTATCGACATCGTTGCGCTAGCGGGGCGGCTGGTGATGGCCGACGTACCGCAGGTTCGGCAGAAGCTGCTGGCGACCGTCGAGCAGGGTAGCGGCAAGTTGGTGCTGGATCTGGCGGATGTGGGTTTCATGGATTCCAGCGGCTTGTCGGTGCTGATCTCGGTCTTCAAGGCGACCCGCCTCAAGAACGGAGATGTGGTGCTGCTGCATCTGAGCCCGACCGTGCGTTCCCTGATCGAGCTGACCCGCCTGCAACAGGTCTTCGCGATTTTCGACGACGAAGCGGCAGCATTGGCCCGCTTGCGCTGAGCGGGTGTGGCAAACCTCCTTCCCGCCCTGATGTTGGCCTTGTTGGCCTTGCTGGGGTGTGCGACGGAGCACGCGGTCCCGCCAGCGGCGAAGCCGGGTGCGGCGGACTCGGCGGCGGCGTTCGAGGTTCCGGAGAAGCGCGCCACGTTCTCCAGTACCGAGATCGTGCGCCAGTTCGAATCCGAGGTGCCCAATCAATATCTGATCGGTCCGGGCGACAAGCTGACCGTGATCGTGGCGGGACGCCCGGAGCTGTCGGGTCAGCATACGGTGGGGCCGGACGGCAACATCACCCTACCGTTCGCCGGCACGATCCGGATGCTGGACCTGAACCGCGATCAGGCCGCCGAGGCGATCCGGCGCGCGCTCTCGACCTATTATCTGGATGTCTACATCACCGTCCGCATCGACGAGTACACCAGCAACCGCGTGGTGGTGCTGGGGCGAGTCGAACACCCCGGCGTGGTGCATTTCGAAGACAATCCCACCCTGGTCGAAGTGTTGTCGCGGGCCGGTGGCTTTCCCATCCTGCGGCCGGAACAGGTGCTGACCCGCTGCGCGGTGCTGCGCGGCAATAAAATTCTCTGGCTGGATCTCAAGCGACTGTTGAACGGCGATCTGTCGCTGAACATCCGTCTCAGACGCAACGACATCGTCTACATCCCCGACGCCTACGACACCACGGTGTACGTACTGGGCGAAGTGAACAAGCCGGGTGTGTACCGGCTGACGCCCAAGATGTCGTTTCTGGACGCACTGGGTCAGGCCGGCGGTCCGAGCATCGACGCCAATACCGACGAAATTCGTCTGATCCGCCCCGGTCAGGGGCTGAATCAGGAGGTTGCCCTGGATCAAATGCTGGCACCGGACCGCACCTTGAACGTGGCGCTGGAAGAAGGCGACATCGTGTATGTGCCGCGTCGGGGTATCGCCAAAATCGGCTATATTCTCAAGCAGATCAATCCATTCGCCCTGCTGCTCAGCGTTCAGTCGCTCGCGACTGGCACGAGTGGGCAGTGACGGAGCCGACCCAGACGGCACAGGGTGCGCCCGCCGCACCCCCGCCGTTGCCGCCCAGCGGCGCTTTCATGCCGCTGGTCAGCATCCGCGATCACCGCCGTCTGGCTCTGATCCTGATGGTCGTGGTGGCGGCGATCGGGGCGCCGTTGGCCTGGTACAAGTCGAGGGCCTACACCTATGAGGTGTTCTCCTCGATCTATGTGGCGCCGCGCTTTGTCAAGGTGCTGCAAAGCGACCAGGAGCTGGAGTTCCAGTCCAACAGCCAGTACCAGCAGTACGTCGAGCAGCAGGTCCGCAACATCAGCCGCTACGACATTATCCGTGAAACCCTAGCCCAGTTGGGTCCGTACCGCGCCCTGTGGCAGACGCCCGAACTCAGCGAGCGCAAGGCGGCCCTGCGCTTGATCAAGGCGCTGAGCGCCCGGGCGATTAAAAACACCTATTTGATCAGCGTGACGTTGGAGGGCCATCAGGCCAACGGTTTGGCGGAGACGCTCAACACCCTGTTGCGGATTTACCTGGAAGCCATGAAAAAGGAAGATCTGTACGCTAGCGATGAGCGGTTGCTCAACCTGCGGGAGCGGCAGGAGACGCTGGCCAAGGATATTCAGGAAAAATCGGTTCGGCGCACGGCGCTGGCCGAACTCTTGGGGGTGACCGGTTTCGACAGCAAGACCCAGAACCCCTACGAACGCCTGCTGCAGGACAGCAGTACCGCGCTCGACGAGGCCCGCCGCAAACTGATCGTGGCCAAGGCAGCGCTGGATGCCTACGACCCCAAGATGGGAGCGGCGGCCCGGCTGGCGCTGGAGTCGGCGGCCTTGCAGATCGTGGCCAACGACAGCGGCTTGAACAGTCTGAAATATCATTTGTGGGCACGCCGAGGCGAACTGCTGAACGAGATCAGCGGGTTGTCGCCGCAACACCCGCTGCGGGCCGTCGCCGAACGCAAGCTGCGCGATCTGGAGCAGGATGTTCAGACCGCCACCACCAACGTGATGGAAGCGACCCGGACCCAGTTGCTGGAGCAGCGGCGCACCACCCTGCGCGAGGCGCAGCAGGTCGAGCAGGCGCTGGCCACCCAGCGCCAGAGCATTCAGGAGCGCGCCAACTGGTTCATCACCAATTTTAACGAAGGGATGGCGGTGGCTCAGGATATGGATCGACTCCAGTCGCAGTTGAACGCGGTCTCCGAGCGAATCGACTTTTTGACCCTGGAGGCGGAAGCGCCGGGCTTCCTGCGCTTGCAGTCGCAGGCGCTGCCGCCCGACTATCCGAGCGGCGGTGGGCCGAAGAAACTGGTTGCGCTGGTGCTGGTGGCGGCGATCGGCCTGGGTCTAATCGTGCCGGTCGCGCTCGATTTTATGGACCAACGCATCAAGACCGTCGCGCAGGTACACCGCCTGCTGGGCTTCGCACCGGTCGCCGCCCTGCTCGACAAGCAAAAGGCGCACAACCGCCTGGTGTGGATCGATCAGATGCGG
>JBATDL010000216.1:0-10727 GCA_049663445.1 Candidatus Competibacter sp. | reverse complement strand
AATCCGCCGCCCCGTTTCGCGGGCGCGAAGCGTCCGCGAAACTACTGGTTGGCTTCCTTGTCGTGCTCGATCATGGCGTAAGCCGAGTGGTTGTGAATGGATTCGAAATTTTCCGATTCCACCGCATACGCCGCAACACGGTCGTCCTGATTCAGTTTAGCGGCAATATCTCGCACCATGTCCTCGACAAACTTGGGATTTTCGTAGGCTCGCTCGGTGACGTACTTCTCGTCCGGGCGCTTGAGCAATCCGTATAATTCGCAGGATGCTTCCTTTTCCACCAAGTCGATGATGTCCTCGATCCAGATAAAATCCTGGGCGCGCACGTTGACCGTCACATGCGAGCGCTGATTGTGCGCGCCGTATTTGGAAATTTTCTTCGAACAGGGGCACAGGCTGGTCACCGGCACCACCACCTTGACGTTCATGGTCGGTCGGCTGTCGCGGATCTCGCCAATGAAACTCACCTCGTAATCCATCAGGCTCCGCACCCCGGATACCGGCGCCGCCTTGGTGACGAAATACATAAAGGTCATCTCAATATGACCGGCCTCCGCTTCCAAGCGTCCGGTCATCTCCGTCAGCATGTCCTTGAAGGAATCCACCGAAATCTCGCGGCCGGGCACGTTCAGAATCTCCACGAAACGCGACATGTGCGTACCCTTGAAATTATGGGGCAGGTTCACGTACATGTTGAACGTGGCGATGGTGTGCTGTTCGCCGCCGCTGCGATCACGGACCTTAACCGGATGGCGGATGTCCTTGATCCCCACTTTGTTGATCGCCAACCGGCGGGTGTCGGCGCTGTTCTGCACGTCGGGAATATGGATCACCGCCGGCATGGCTGTGGGACTCATCATTGATGGCTTCATGCAATCCTCTCAACAGCGCGCGCTCGCGCACCTTATTCAAGATCCACCGCTCCAACCCGCCTGCGGAATTTTTTAAGTCACTGCTTGGATGATCAAATCAGCGATTAATTCCCGATCATATCACTCGGTTATCAAGCGGAGGACGAGGTGGATCGCTTTATCCCCCAACCCGTCAGTTGTCGGAGCACGCCTTCCATATCCAAACCGCACTTGGCCAGCAGTTCGTCACGTTCGCCCTGGTCTACGAAGCGATCCGGTAATCCAATATTGTAAATCGGGATTTGGATGCCCCGTGCTGCCAGACATTCGTTCACCGCGCTGCCCGCGCCGCCGGCCACCACATTTTCCTCCAACGTCACCAGCCAGCGGTGTTCGGCGGCCAATTGCACCACCACAGCCTCATCCAGCGGTTTAACAAAGCGCATGTTCACCATGGTGGCATCCATCCGCTGGGCCACGGCCTCGGCCACCTCCACCATGCTGCCAAACGCCAGCAACGCCAGATCCAAGCCGCGGCGGCGGACGATGGCTTTACCGACCGGCAACGCGCGCATCTCCTCTCGCCGCACGTCCATTCCAGTGCCCTTGCCGCGTGGATAGCGCACCGCCGCCGGCTGGCTCAACTGAAACCCGGTATAGAGCATCTGTCGGCACTCGTCCTCGTCGGCTGGAGCCATCACCACTAGGTTGGGAATGCAGCGCAGGTAGCTGTAATCGAAACTGCCGGCGTGGGTCGGTCCGTCGGGTCCCACCAGTCCGGCACGGTCGATGGCGAACAGCACCGGCAAATTTTGCAGGGCGACATCGTGAATCAATTGATCGTAAGCGCGTTGCAGGAACGTGGAATAAATCGCCACTACCGGCTTGAGCCCCTCGCAGGCCAGACCGGCGGCTAGCGTGACCGCGTGCTGTTCGGCAATCGCTACATCGAAATACCGATCCGGAAAGCGTTCCGCAAACTCCACCAGACCGGACCCTTCCCGCATGGCCGGAGTAATGCCGATCAGACGCTCGTCCCGCTCGGCCATGTCGCACAGCCATTCCCCAAATACCTGGGTATAGCTCGGCCCTCCGCCCGGCTTCGCCGGTTTGAGCCCGCACGCCGGGTCGAAGGCGCCGACTCCGTGATAGCCAACCGGCTCATCCTCGGCCGGCGGGTAACCCTTACCTTTGCGGGTAACCACATGCAGCAAGCGTGGCCCCTTGAACGCCCGCAGATTGCGCAGAGTCTGGATCAGCGTCGGCAGATCGTGGCCGTCCACCGGCCCGAAATAATTAAAGCCCAGTTCCTCAAAGAGGGTGCCAGGAGCAAACATGCCTTTGACGTGTTCCTCGGCACGCCGGGCCACCTCCAGCATGGGAGGCACCCGACTGAGCATACGTTTACCGCCTTCGCGGACACTGGAGAAGAACTGGCCCGACAACAGCTTGGTCAGATGAGCCGATAGGGCGCCGACGTTCGGCGAAATCGACATTTCGTTATCGTTGAGCACCACCAGTAGGTCGGGCTTCAGATGGCCGGCGTGATTGAGCGCTTCGAACGCCATGCCGGCGGTCATGGCGCCATCGCCGATCACCGCCACCACCTTGCGGTCACTGCTCGCCTGCCCGGCGGCAATGGCCATGCCCAGCGCCGCGCTAAGCGAAGTACTGGAATGGCCGACACCAAAGGTATCGTAGGGACTTTCACCTCGCTTCGGGAAACCAGCGATGCCGCCTTTGCGCCGCAAGGTTTCCATCCGGGTTCGACGACCGGTCAGAATCTTGTGCGGATAGGTTTGATGGCCCACATCCCAGACCAATCGATCCTCGGGCGTGTCAAACACATAATGCAGGGCGATGGTCAGTTCCACGGTGCCCAGGTTGGCAGCGAAATGCCCCCCGGTCTTCGCCACGGTTTGGATGAGAAACTCACGCAGTTCGCAGGCCAATTCCGGCAAGCGGGCTTCGGGCAACTGCCGCAGGTCGAGCGGCGTATCGATCTGTTCCAGCAGCGGAAAAGCGGATCCGGTGGTCATCGTGACAAAATCCATGCCCATTCGTGGTGTTACGTGAGGGATGCGTCGGAGGGCTTCAGCCACCCAGCGCTTCAAACTGGCTAATAGGCACGCTCGGCGATGAAAGCGGCGAGCCAGCGCAACGGATCAGCTTCGGATCCCAGAGGTTCGAGGCCAGCCAGCGCTTCCTGGTGCAGCGCGCGGACATGCTCGCGGGCACTGTCCAAACCTAGCAGCCCGGGGTAAGTGGGTTTGTTGAGCGCCCGGTCAGCCCCCTGAGCTTTGCCGAGGGTAGCGGTGTCTCCGACCACATCGAGGATATCGTCGCGAATTTGGAAGGCCAGCCCGATGCATTTGGCATAGCGGTCCAACCGCTCCAGTACTGCGGGCTCGACCCCCGGCTGGCTAAACGCTCCAAGCAGGACGCTGGCGCGAATCAGCGCACCCGTCTTGTGGATATGCATGTTCTCCAATTCCGCCAAGGTCAGATCATCCCGACCAACCGCAGCCAGATCGATGGCCTGGCCACCCACCAACCCGCGAGAACCGGCGGCTTGCGCCAACAGGCCAAGCATCCGCATGCGGATAACGGGATCGGGAATCATGGCGGGATCCTGACCTAACACCTGGAACGCCAGCGCTTGCAAGGCATCGCCGGCCAGGATCGCCAGCGCCTCGCCGAATGCCTTGTGGCAGGTCGGTTGACCGTGGCGCAGTTCGTCGTTATCCATCGCCGGCAAGTCGTCGTGGATCAGGGAGTAGGCGTGGATGAATTCCACCGCGCACGCCGGACCATCCAAGGACTCAAGCACCGCACCGACTGCCACGCCAGCCGAGTAAACCAGCACCGGTCGAATGCGCTTGCCACCCCCCAGTACTGCGTAGCGCATAGCGTGGTGCAGGTCGCCGGGGTGGAGATCAGCGGCTGGCAATCGTTGGTCGAGCGCTTGATTGGCGCGGTTCTGATAGTGCCTGATCCATTCCGCTGCCATGGCAATCACGCCGCCGTCTCGCCAAACGGCAGGATTTCCAGGCCGCCGTTTTGCTCGAGTAACTGCTCCACTTTCTGCTCGGCCAGTTGCAGTGCGGTTTGGCAGGTTCGCACCAAGGCGACCCCCTGCTCGAATCGTTGCAGCGTTTTTTCGAGGCTCAGCTCGCCCTGTTCAAGCTGCGCGACCACGCCTTCCAGTTCGGTCAGCGCCGCTTCGAAAGAAAGAGGGGAATGTTTCTTAGCCGTCATACCTGCCCATCCGTTTTCGGTAGGCGCTTACGTTACCTTGCAGCCGGCAAACGGTCAATTTCGTGCGCAAGTCTGAAGTGAGGTCCGAAAATGTGGAAAGGGTCACTCCCTAGCCCTGCTTCTTCCCTAGCGCCCGACCGCAAGCTCCCTCGCTTTGCCCGCAGTCGCCCCGGCAATCTTTCTTGCAGGGGACGTTAGCAATGAAATTAGAGTACGTATACTAAGCGGGTACCCACTTGGGACTGGCGAACGGGGCCAGCGACGACCGCCACCCTACTCGTCCCGCTGGGTAAAGCGGACGATGCGGCGACGATCCTGCTTGGTGGGACGACCGGTGGGCGGGGGGAAACAGAGCTGCAACAGGCGTCGCTGCTCACCGAGCGCTTCGCGGCGCTGGCAGCTCTCGACGCTTTCTTCGTACAACAGGACCGCTTCCTTGGCGGGACCGCGCCGGTCGCTGAGTGCTTTAACCGTAATGATGTACTGATCGGGACCGCGCTGGATGTGCAGGATTTCCCCGACCCGCACGGCGTGAGCGGGTTTAACACGTTGGCCGCCGGCATGCACCTTCCCGCCAGCCGCCGCTTCGGCCGCCAAAGCGCGGGTCTTGAAGAATCGCGCGGCCCACAACCACTTATCGAGCCGAATCCGGTTTTCGATATCGCCCGTGACCACCATCGATCTCACGCCAACGCAATAACAATCCGATCCCGCATTAGCGCTGGCTGAGGCGCTGTTCTTCATCGGGCAGGGTGATGTTCAATTCCAGAACTTCGCAGTCTCCTTCACGATCCAGATGCACCTTGATCTGACTCTGATCGATCGGTACATACTTACGCACCACCTCCAGCAGCTCCTTTTTGAGCACCGGCAGGTAGTCGGGACTGCTGCGGCGGCCACCCCGTTCATGCGCGACAATGATCTGTAATCTTTCCTTGGCCAGAGCCGCCGAGTGACAGTTATTGGACGACGAGCGAAAGTAATCAAAAATGCCCATGGCTTAGTTCCCGCCAAACAGACGCTTCAGAAACCCCTTCTTCTGGGTCACGAGAAACCGATGCGGCAGGTCTTTGCCCAGGAAGCGGTCAACCAGATCGCTATAGGCGGCACCCGCATCGCTTCCCTCCTCCAAAATCACGGGAACTCCGGCGTTCGAGGATTGCAAAACGGTCGGCGATTCCGGAATCACACCCAATAACGAAATGCCCAGGATTTCCAGCACGTCATCCACGCCCAACATATCGCCCCGATCAGCGCGCTCCGGCGCGTAGCGCGCCAGCACCAAATGCTCCTTGACCGGCGCGTCGCCTTGTTCGGCCCGACGCGAGCGGCTGGCTAGAATGCCGAGGATGCGATCGGAATCGCGCACCGACGAAACCTCCGGGTTGGTAACCACCAGTGCTTCGTCGGCAAAATACAGCGACATCAGTGCCCCTCGCTCGATGCCGGCGGGCGAGTCGCAGACAATGTAATCGAAACTCTGCTTAAGTTCATTCAGGATTTTCTCCACGCCTTCCTTGGTGAGCGCCTCCTTGTCGCGGGTCTGCGAGGCCGGCAGAATATAGAGATTTTCCACGCGCTTATCGCGAATCAGGGCTTGATTGAGATTGGCTTCGTTGTTGATGACGTTAATGAAGTCATATACAACCCGGCGTTCGCAGCCCATGATCAAGTCCAGATTGCGCAATCCAACATCGAAATCGATGACGGCGGTCCGGTAGCCGCGCTGGGCCAGACCGGTGGCGAAACTGGCGCTGGTCGTGGTCTTGCCCACACCCCCCTTGCCGGAAGTCACAACGATAACGGTTGCCAAGCTGCTGTTCCTACAAGTTGCGTTTTAAAAGTAATGAATTAAGCCGGATCCATCAGTCAACGTGTCAGATGATCGATAATCAACTGATCATCCACTAAATGGATCTGCACGGTCTTACCTCTATCGTCCGGACTGATCTGCTCGCTGACCCGGTAGCGACCGGCGATCGAGATCAATTCCGCTTCCAGTCCCTGACAGAAGATTCGCGCTTCCAGGTCGCCCTTCATCCCCGCCTGTGCGCGTCCTCGCAGTAATCCGTAAACATGGACATGGCCGTCCGCCATGATCTCGGCACCGGCACTGACCGTACCCAGAATGATCAAATCGCCATTTGGAGCATAGATTTGCTGGCCCGAGCGCACCGGATGGTTAACGATTCGGCCGTGCGCCGACACCGGATCGGCCCTTTGCTCGGCTTTCCTGGCGGGACCGGCGGTACGGCTTTCAGGCAGCAACGGCAATCCAGCCAATCGGGCGACTGCTTGCAGTTTGGGATTACCGTTGCGAATTCCCACCGGCACCATGCCGCATCCTCGCAGCAGTTCGTATAATGCGATGAAATCCACGCCATCCCTGGATTCATCCAGCCCTTCCAGATCGATCACCACCGGCGTGTTGTTGAAAAAACCGGGAGCCTGTTTGATTTTTTCCGTCAAATGCCGCTCGATGGCAGCCCGATCCAGTTGGAAAAGATGCAGGACGGTCAGCGTGAACAGGCTTCCCTTGAGTTCGAAGGGCGGGGGCTCTTCGCTGGCAAGAGGAGGGGATCGCAGCAGCATGGCGGTTGAGACACCTCGGGCTAAACGCGTGTGTAAGACATTATTCTACACATCAATCGTTACCGGTGAACACGCATCCGGCCCCGGCCGTCGCTGGCGGCTCAATGATCGTGTCCATGTGGATGAACGTGTCCGTGAGATAACTCCTGCTCGGTCGCGTCTCGCACGTCCAGCACCTCCACCTCGAAATTCAGGTTTTTGCCAGCCATCGGGTGGTTGGCGTCCAGAACCACACCTTGTTCGTTCACCGCCAACACCGTGAAATTCAGTAGGCCGTCGGGGCTTTCGCCCTGGACTTGCATGCCGGCCTGAATAGTTTCGTTCGGGGGAAACTGCTCGCGCGGCACCTCGAACACGGCTTGCGGATTGTATTCACCGTAGCCATCGGTGGGCGCCACCTGGACAGAGGAACTGAAACCGGCCCGATTACCCTCCAGTGCTGCCTCTAAACCCCGAATGATATTGCCGTGGCCATGCAGGTAAGTAAGCGGCTCGCGCCCGCGACTGGAGTCGAGAGTCACGCCGCCATCGTCAGTTAAAGTGTAATGCAGGGAGACGACTTTATTTTTTTCTGCCTTCATGAGCACTCCTATCGGGTTGAAACAAAATTGTACTATAGACCATCCATGGTGTTTTCGCCGTACCAAACTTGGCCATCCGGCCATGCGGGCGCATCGATCGCGGCCTTTCAATCTCCCGTCAAACGCAGCCCGACCTCTATACTTTAGCCATCTTTAGCTTAAGGGAAACCGTCGCGATGCCCATTTCACCATGCGCCTATCGGGCTTTCCTCGCGCTGCTGCTGCCCGGATTATTTTGGCTGGGAGGTTGCGCGACGCCGTCGGCTAACTCTGACAGCGTCGCGTACACCACCGCACGCCAGCGGATTCTCGGCACCGCCGAACGGCTGATCGGCACACCTTACGTGTTGGGCGGCGAATCGCCCGACGGGGTGGATTGCAGTGGTCTGGTGCAGTATGCCTATTTGCAGGCCGGCATCCGGCTGCCGCGCACGGCGATCGAGCAGTTCCGGTCGGGACGACTGCAGCGCAAGGTCTTGCCTGGCGATCTGCTGTTCTTCCGCACCGGCAACAGCGGCATGGTTTCACATGTCGGCATCTACGCTGGCAAAGGGCAAATGATCCACGCCTCCTCCGGCAGCAGCCAAGTCCGCAAAGTCAGCCTGAACCAGCGCTACTGGCAACAGCGGCTGGTCGGAGGCGCGACGTTCCTGAGCGGCTCGGCGCCGCTGGCCCAATATGCCGCGCCGACCGGCGGCCCTTCCGGCTAACGATCGAACATGACCACCGGCTCGCCGGCAGCAAAAATCGCCAGCGTGCCCGGATTCATGATCGTCCACGGCTCGTTGTCGGTCAGCGGCCGGGTCGCCACCACGGTCACGACATCGTCAGGCGTGGTTTCCGCCTGAAAATCCACCATCATGTCGGCGTCCATCAACCGAGCCTTGCCAAATGGCGCCCGCCGAGTCAGCCACGACAGTTGCGTGCTGCAATGGGCGTACAGGTAATGGGCGTCGCTGAGCAGGAAATTGCACACTCCTCGCGGGTTCAACTCCTGCGCCAAGGCGTGGATGTAGCGCCATAGTACTGCTGACCGACGCGGCGGTCGGGGAAATCGGGCGCGGATGCGATCCAGTAGCCAGCAGAAGGCGTACTCGCTGTCGGTGCTGCCAATGGGTCGGTAAAAGTGTAGCGGTAGCCGCTTTACCCCCCGTAATTGGCCGTTGTGCGCGAATACCCAGTACCGACCCCACAACTCGCGGCCAAAGGGATGGGTGTTCTCCAGACAGACCCGGCCGCGGTTGGCGCGGCGGATATGACTGACTACGATTCGGCTCTTGATGGCGTAGCGCTGCACTAAACAGGCGATTTCCGACTCGGCGCTGGGGTGGGGATCGTGAAAGGCGCGGCAGCCGCGTCCCTCGTAAAAGGCGATGCCCCACCCGTCCCGATGAGGTCCGGTCCTGCCACCGCGCTGCATCAGGCCCGTAAAGCTAAAACAGATATCGGTGGGCACATTGGCGCTCATCCCGAGCAGTTCGCACATCTCCCACCCCCTTCTAACCCTGGCTCGGCCCCAACGGCGACCGTCAGTCGGACGGCTCCGCCACCCCTCGCTCTCGGCGCAGATAATCCAGAAACGGGTTGCTCTTCAGCTCCTGCTCCAAGGTCGTTACCGGCCCGTGGCCGCTGCATACGAGCAGATGTCCCGGCAACTCTAACAGTCGGCGCAGGCTCGCTTGCATCAGCACCGGGTCGCTCATGGGAAAATCCGTCCGACCGACGCTGCCGGCAAACAGCGTGTCCCCGACGAAGATATAGGTGTCGTCGTAATAGCAGCCCTGCCCCGGCGTGTGTCCTGGGGTGGACAGAAAGCGAAAGTGCAGCTCTCCGCCGAGATCAAGCGTGTCGCCATCCCGCACTTCCCGGTCGATCCGGCCGATCGGTCGGTCAAAATCGGCCATCCCGAACAGCAGGGAACCCTGTTGGGGCAGCATATCGAACATCGGCCGCTCCAGCGCCGGCAGATAGGCAACCGCCTCGGGAAACTCCCGCTGCAGGTCGACTAAGCCGCCGGCATGATCGAAATGCGCATGGGTCAACAGGATAGCCCGCAGGTTCGGGCGCGGCTGCATGCCCGCCAGAGCGTTCGCCAATTGTGGGCTATCGCCGGTATCGACCACGGCACAAACTCCCGAAACCGGATCTTCCAGCAAATAGGCATTGACCTGGAACGCGCCCAGGGTAAGACAGCGGACTTTCATGATGGCCACTCAACGATATGGTCTTCCAGTTGCCGGTTTCGTCGTTCCGGCACCACCCAGCCGCACACGCTCATGCCCGCCCGGCGGGTCGAGTCGGGATCACAGGTCCGTAGCGGATGCCAGCCCGGCAACGGTTTCCGCTCCGCTTGCAGCCGGTACGCACAGGTGGGCGGCAGCCAGTTTACCCGTTCCACTTCGGCCGGCGTCAGCTGCACACAATCGGGCACCCAGCGAAACCGGTCGGAATAGCGGGTGCAGCGTCCGGTCTCGAGATCCAGCAACCGGCAAGCAACGTTGGTGTGGAATAGCTCGCCCGTGTCTTCATCTTCCAGCTTGTGTAGGCAGCATTTGCCACAACCGTCGCAGAGCGCTTCCCATTCCGCCAAGGTAAGTTCGGCGAGGGATTTTTCTTCCCAAAAACGAGGAGTGATATCCATGGCAACCGGCAAGTAAGCGGGGAAAACAGGGACGCCGCCTGACGTCCCTTATCGAATCAGGAGTTGATGTACTCACGCAGGGCCTGCGCTTCGACGGCGGTTTCTTCGAGTTTGGCCTTCACCAAGTCGCCGATGGAAACCACACCCACCATCCTACCGTCCTCCACCACCGGAATATGACGGAACCGTTTGGCGGTCATCACGGTCAGTGCCTCGCCGACGGTGTCGCCCGGCTTGCAGACATAGATGTTGGTGGTCATCCAATCCTTAACCAGCATGGTTTCGAAATCGCTTTCGCCCTCGGCGTATAGCCGTATCACATCGCGCTCCGTCAGGATACCCCTCGGCTCCCCGCTAGGACCCTGCACCATCACAGACCCAACGCGCTTGGCATTCATGGTTCGAATGGCAGACGCCACCGTGCTGGCTTCCGGCACGATCACGGGCTCGCCACCTTTGTTCTTCAGCACTTCCTTCAGTTGCATCATGGATAGACACCTCCCTCATCATTAACTTCAACTTCATTGAATCGAGCTAAACAACTCGTCAATAATAATCGATCAGAATCGTCGGTTTTAGCGACAGAAACCACACGGTGGGGGCCAACCCTGCCGCAACAGGTCACGCAACCCCTCGCCGTGTAGTGTAGGCGCTTTTTAGTGGCCCAGCGTCAGCAACAGACCGTTCAACCGCTTCACAAAGCTGGCTGGATCTTCCAGTTGCCCCCCCTCGGCCAGCATCGCCTGCTCGAACAATAAATGGGTCCAGTCGCCGAAGCGGTCGGCGTCCGCTTCGTCCTTCAGC
>JBATDL010000215.1:0-5433 GCA_049663445.1 Candidatus Competibacter sp. | reverse complement strand
GAGCGTCACCCCTTCGGGGCGACTTCGTCGTCCCGTACTCGCGTCCCTGCCGCCCACCACGACGGGTGGAACTTGGCAGTTCCTCCGCCGGGCGGCAGGTCCGCTCCGTGCGGGATGACCCTCAACTCGCGCCTGTTAGCCCCCATAATCAAATTTACGGGAAGACCTCATGGAAAAGAAACCCCCTATTCTTGCGTTGGACGTACCAACTCGCACAGCACCCTCGCTCTATCCAGAGCCCTTTGCGTCATGTGTGGAGGATCGGGAAAAACGCCAACTAGGTGATTTTTTTGGCTTAACAAACTTTGGCGTCAATCTCACGCGCTTGAAGCCAAATGCAATCTCCGCCCTTCGTCACGCGCATTCAAAACAGGATGAGTTCATGTATATCCTGCAAGGACAACCGACATTGCAAACAGATGATGGGCGAGTTCATCTATCTCCCGGTATGTGTGTTGGCTTCCCTGCGGGCAAAGGGAACGCTAACAATTTGATCAACGAAACTACTGAGGATGTGCTTTATCTTGAAATCGGAGATCGAACACCAGGAGATGAGGTCGTATATCCAGATGATGATATTCAGGCATCTCTAGTCGATGGGAGATGGGTTTTCACTCATAAAGATGGAAACCCCTATGGCTAATAAACACTTTGAGTCCGACGACTTACCCTTCCGCTGTGCTTCAGGGCAAGCTGCGGCTCAAGTGAAACGTTCGTTGGCGCTACGCGCCGATGAACGGGCACGAGTTGAGTCCAATAGCGGGTTCTCGGCGCTCGCGCTGTTGAACCCTCATTGGATCGTCCCACTTCGGGGCGATTTCGTCGTCCCGTATTCGCATCATCGCTGCCCGTCAACACCGGAAAAAACTCCAGCATTTCTCGGTTGGGCAGCCAGCATTTTCAGCTAGCCTCCCAACCGCTGCTCCGCTTTGTCCACTCCGGTAGGGTCGCGGCTGAAGTAGGGCATGCATCGGCGCTTCGTCTGATAGACGAATTCGTAAGGCTGTAAAATTAACCGGGAACAACGAAGAGAAACATTAATGAAATCACTCCAAGATAAGGTTGCAATAATCACTGGTGCGTCTAGAGGTATCGGTGCGGGGATTGCCAAGACGATTGCTCAAGCGGGTGCTTCCGTGGTCATCAACTACACCAGCAACCGTTCTACGGCTGATCATGTTGTTTCCGAAATAAAAAGCTTGGGCGGGAATGCAATTCCTGTTCGTGCCGATGTCAGCAATTCTGTAGAGGTAAAGGCATTGTTTGATGCGGCAATCACTCATTTTGGTAAGGTCGATATTCTTATCAATAATGCGGGCATCGCCATATTCAAGGCTATACAAGATACCTCGGATGAAGAGATTGATCGTATTTTTGCCATTAATGTGAAAGGAACCTTTTACTGTCTACGCGAAGCAGCAACGCGTCTCTCAAATGGTGGTCGTATCATCAATGTCTCTAGCTCAGTTACTCGCCTCATACTGCCGACCTATGGCGCATATGCGGCAACAAAAGGCGCTGTTGAGCAGCTTACTCGGGTTTTCGCCAAAGAAGTAGGTTCAAGAGGAATCACGGTAAACTCAATTTCCCCAGGGCCTACAAACACTGAACTGTTTCTCGAAGGTAAGAACGAGGAAACCATTCAGCGTCTCGCGGCGATGTCGGCGCTCGGCCGTATTGGAGAGACAAAGGATATTGCAAAGGCAGTTCTGTTTCTGGCGAGTGAAGAGGCAGCTTGGGTAACGGGGCAAAATATTGGAGTCAATGGCGGAATAGCCTGATATGGCGGAGTAGCCTAATAAGGTATGATATAATCTATACGGTTCGGTCCGGCGTGCCGCTGGGAATGCGGTGCCCAGTTTTATTTCCGGGTTCCCGGAATCCACGAGTGATGGGTGGGTTAGCGGTAAGTAGAGGTTGGTTGCCGTGAAAATTCTCGGCTCGATGGCGTTGGCGGGAGTATTGGGGTATTTACCCGGTGTCTCCACTGCCCAAGCCGTTCAAATTACGTTGGCATGGGATGCCAGCGCTGCTCCAAATGTGGGGGGTTACACCCTGCACTACGGGCGGTCCAGCCGAAATTACACCACCAGTGTCGATGTTGGCGATCAGACCCGCTACCCTTGGACGGGTCTTGCGGCGGGGACGACCTACTACTTCGCTGTAACCGTCTACGACAGGGCTCGGACGGTCAGGAGCAATTTCTCCAATGAAGTCAGCTACCCCCCCACTCTAAGCAGCCTACCAAAATCCTCCCTGGAAGGCCCGGAGCAGGGTTCGTTCGAGAGCGGCATCGGCCTGATTCGGGGCTGGGTCTGCCAAGCCAGTACGGTGGAGGTGCAAATCGACGGCGGCGCGCGGCGGCGGGTGGCCTACGGTACCGCGCGGGGTGACACGGTCGAAACTTGCGGCGACGCCGACAACGGGTTTGGCTACACCGTCAACTGGAACGCATTGGGCAATGGCAGCCACAGTCTGCGGGCTTTCGCCGACGGCGTGGAATTCGCCGACGTCACGTTCAGCGTGGCCACGCTGGGCGTGGAGTACCTGCAAGGGGTTAGCGGTGATTACGTGCTACCTAACTTTCCAGTCACCGGCAACGATGTCGCCGTGCGCTGGTCCGAGCCCCACCAGAATTTCGTGATCGCCGACGCCAACCGAAATCCGACCAGCCTCCGCTTGACTGCGGCGGCTCCGCTGGCGGAATTTTCCGCCTCTCTGGAAAGCCCGGGGCAGGGTTCGTTCGAGAGTGGCATCGGCCTGATCCGGGGCTGGGTCTGCCAAGCCAGTACGGTGGAGGTGCAAATCGACGGTGGCGCGCGGCGCCGGGTAGCTTACGGTACCGCGCGAGGCGACACGGTCGAAACTTGTGGCGACGCCGACAACGGCTTTGGCTACACCGTCAACTGGAACGCGCTGGGCGATGGCGACCACAGCTTGCGGGCCTTCGCCGACGGCGTGGAATTCGCCAATGTCGGCTTTACCGTGACCACGCTGGGTGTGGAGTACCTGCAAGGAGCCAGCGGCGAGTACACTTTGCCCAATTTCCCGGTCACCGGCAACGACATCACCGTGCGCTGGTCCGAACCCCACCAGAATTTCGTGATCGTGAACGGGCAGGCCAATCCACGCTAGCGCACAGACTGGTTCGGCAACTCAAGTGGCCAAGTGGTTGTGGGATTTTCGGGCTAAAACAAAAAACCCCGCGAGGCGGGGTTCGATGCAAGTCGGCGGGCCGGTGCGCAATCAGTCGTCGCCGGACACGACGCCCAGAATTTGCAGCAGGCTCAGCAGCAGGTTGAAGATGGTGATGTACAGGCTGACGGTGGCCATGATGTAGTTGGTCTCGCCGCCGTGAATGATTTCGCTGGTCTGCCAGAGGATCATGCCCGACATCAGCAGAATGAACATGCCCGATACCGCCAGCGACAGGGTCGGGATGTTGAACAGCATCGCGCCCAGTCCGGCCAGGAACGCGACCAGGATACCCACCATTAGGAAGGACCCCATGAAGCTGAAATCCTTGCGGCTGACCACTGCGTAGCCGGACAGCGCCAGGAAGATAGAGCCGGTGCCGCCCAGCGCGGTCATCACCACCTGCGGGCCGTTCGGCAGGCTGAGGTAGAGATTGAGAATCGGTCCCAGCGTGTAGCCGAGGAAGCCGGTCAGGGCGAACACCGCCGCCAGGCCCCAAACGCTGTCGCGCAGCCGGGTGACCACGAACAGCAGGCCAAAATAACCGCCCATCGTGATCAGCCAGTGCAGCGGCGCTGCGTTGGTGGCCATGGCGATACCGGCGGTGACGGCGCTGAACAGCAGAGTCATCGCCAGCAGCAGATAGGTATTGCGCAGAACCTTGTTACCGACGGACGGCTTATCCAGCGTCAGCGTAATGGGCGCGTTGGCCAGAACATCGTTTTTCTGCAACATCGTAAATCGAACCTCCTAGGGGTTGATGAGCTAATGCTATTGACCATTTCCCAACGCGAACGGTTCACCAAAGGACCTTTGACGTCAGGGGCAAAACTCAAATTTTTATACATGAAAGGCGCGAAAGGCGCGAGCCTGTCTCGCCAACGCTTACGGTTGCCCGGTGCGCTTCAGAATCCAGATGCTCTGGTTGACTGTGACCGCTGCGCCAAAGGCCATGATGCCGTCCGAACTCCGACCCCTGGCTGTGCTAAAATCCATCGTCTTACGGCTGCCCCAAGCAGCCGGGTTGGGTGCTGACGAGGGTCCCGCATGACTGAAATCGCCAAAGAAATCCTGCCGGTCAATCTGGAAGACGAAATGCGGCAGTCCTACCTCGATTACGCCATGAGCGTGATCGTCGGGCGGGCGTTGCCGGACGTGCGCGACGGATTGAAGCCGGTGCACCGGCGGGTGTTGTTCGCCATGAGCGAACTGGGCAACGAGTGGAACAAACCGTACAAGAAATCCGCCCGCGTGGTCGGCGACGTGATTGGTAAATACCACCCGCACGGCGATTCCGCAGTCTACGATACCATCGTGCGCATGGCGCAGCCCTTTTCCCTGCGCTACATGCTGGTGGACGGGCAGGGCAACTTCGGCAGCATCGACGGCGACGCCCCGGCCGCGATGCGCTACACCGAGGTGCGCATGGCCCGTGTCGCCCACGAACTGCTAGCCGATCTCGACAAGGAAACGGTCGATTTCGTCCCCAATTACGACGAATCGGAGCACGAACCGTCGGTTTTCCCGACCCGCTTGCCCAATCTGTTAATCAACGGTTCCTCCGGCATCGCCGTTGGCATGGCCACCAACATCCCACCGCACAACCTGACCGAAGTGGTGGATGCCTGCGTGGCGCTGGTCGACGACCCGGCGCTGAACATCGCCGAACTGATGCGCCACATTCCGGGACCGGATTTTCCCACCGCCGCGCTGATCAACGGCGCCAGCGGCATCCGCGAGGCCTACGAGACCGGTCGCGGCCGGGTGCGGATGCGCGCCAGGACCGAAATCGAAACCGACGAGCTGCGCAACCGGCAGGCGATCATCGTCACCGAGCTGCCCTATCAGGTGAACAAGGCCCGGCTGATCGAAAAAATCGCCGAACTGGTTAAGGATCGCAAGCTGGAGGGCATCACCGAACTGCGCGACGAATCCGACAAGGACGGCCTGCGCATTTATATCGAACTGCGGCGTGGCGAAACCGCTGAGGTGGTACTGAACAATCTGTTTCTGCACACCTCGCTGCAATGCGTGTTCGGCATTAACATGGTGGCGTTGGTCGAGGGCCAGCCGCGCCTGCTTAACCTCAAGCAGATCCTGGAGGCCTTCCTGGCGCACCGCCGCGAAGTGGTGGTGCGGCGCACCGTGTTCGATTTGCGCAAGGCCCGCGAGCGCGCCCACATCGTCGAGGGGCTGGCGGTGGCGCTGGCCAATCTCGACCCCCTGATTGCACTGATC
>JBATDL010000214.1:0-3325 GCA_049663445.1 Candidatus Competibacter sp. | reverse complement strand
CATCAATGTCGCAAAAGAGGTCTTCTAAGCTCATGAGGGCGACTCCTGGAGCAGCAGGGGTGATACCAGAAACCTTAGCCGGTTCCGCTCCAGAGACCACTTTCTTCCTTATCCAGAACTCACGTTAGGTTACGTCCAGTCGCTCCAAACCCAGTTCATCGGCCAGGGCGAGCACGTTGCGCAGCCCGGTGTTGGAGCGGGTGACGTGCGGGAAGAAGCCACGATCCTGATCGAGCAGTAGACCCTGGGCACCTTCGAAAATGAGGGATCGATCCTGGATCGCCGTTCGTGCGTCAGCCGTGAGCGTGGCATCCAGAAAGCGCCCTGCGTCTTCGACATACTGCTCAAGAATGGCATCCGACTGGAACAGATCGGCGTTGGGTCCGAAAGCCGGCTCGAAACCCAGTCGGGCGAGCCGGGCCGGCACGTACTCGCGGCGGATGAGGTCGAGCCGATCCACCAACGCCGACGGGTCGGCCAAATCGGCGACGGTCACCGCGAAACGCGCATCCAGGTTGCGTTCGAGCGTCTCCCCGAAGCCGATGCCACAACTGCCGTGCCGGCCTTCTCCCCGTTCCCGCTCGACGATTTGATTGATCATCATGTCGTAAGGGGTAGTTACCGGGCTGGCGGGATCGACGTAGACCGTTGGCCTCACCCCCTGGGCCGTCAGCGTATCCAACTCTTTCAGGAACAGGATGGGATTGGCGACGAAAAAGCGCGACAGGTAGGTGGCGGCCCCAACCAGCGCGCCACTGCCGATATGGCTGAATACATGGCGCCGGCCATCCGGCGCGACCACCGTATGACCGGCCTGTGCCCCACCGTTGAACCGCGCCACGATCCCATCGCCACCGGTTTGCGCCGCATACTCATCGGTCAGCCGGCCCTTGCCCTCGTCGCCGAACTGAGCGCCGATCACGACCCGAGCGGTTTTGGTGAGGCGCATGATGGTTGTCTCCTCCATGTCCTTCGTTAGAACCGCACCACGCCGGACGTCGGGCTGACGGTCGGCGTCAACCCGCCCACGGCGCGCTGCACCACCAAAGCGGTCTGCCGCGACGGCCAGCTTTTCACCACCCGATCCCGGTCGCGACCCTCGTTGACTTCAATCGCCGACACGATGACTTCCGCCAGCCTGGTGTGATCGGACAGGCCGATCACTCGCTGTCCGAGCAGATCGGTCCAGCGGTTCCGTACCCCTTTCGGGTCGTGGCGAGCGTGTGAGCCTTCCTCGACGATGACGTGAAAAACATGGTACATGCGACTGACCACCGTCAGCAGTTCGCGGGAGCTGAAGTCGCGTTGTGGCCGGTCGCCGATGAAGCGGGCGATGGCCTTGGCCGGCAGATCGCGTGGCGGTTCTTCATCACCGACCGTGAACAGATAGCCTTTCTTACCGCGCTTCTCGAAACAGTCGATCGAGGTATGCAGCGCCGCGAAGTACCACGGCAGGGTGTAGGACTCGCAGGAATTGCCGCCCCCTCCTTTTTCCAGCCAGATTTTTTCCAGTTGCCGGGCGATGCGGATGTCGGCCTCGAACTGGGTTACCTGCAATGGCGCCCGGTCGTACAGCACATCGCCAATGCCGGCGCACAGGATGTGCGGATCGGATACCGGCTTGCGGGCCAGGATCTCCTCGACCATGGTGCCCAGCCCCTTGCGCGCCAGGGCGTCGGCGATCATGCCCATCGAGCCGGTCACATCCAGCCCGACCACGATGGCGGTCGATGTCGGGTTGAGGTCCGAATCCCGCGATTCGCGCATGACGACGCCCAAGGGGTCGAGCTCCTTGTCCATGCCGCACGAGGCGAACACAGCGTCGGTGGTCTTACGGGCGGTCGATTTGGCGTAGCTTGTCCAATCGCTTGGATTCCAGCGAGCGGTTCCCATGGCGTTCTCCTTTCGGGTTAGTAAAGGTCTTGACGGGTTAAATTCAGCTCGACGAAACGGCGTTCGCCGAAGCTGGCGGGCAACACCTGGCGCTGCCAGGTCTGATAATCATCGAGGGCGCAGGTACCGGTCGGCTGCCGCAGCCAGTCGATCATCGGCGGGGGAGCGGCCTTTTCGCGCGCCAGCCGCAGCCCGGTGATATCGCCCAGCAGTTAGTTCCCGGCTCAGCACCCGGATTAACTCCAGGTCGGTGCGGTGGTCGCCCCGCCGGTGGGTCATGACGTCGAAGGGGGCGTATTGGACGGTGAGTGCGGGTGCGGCGTGCAACGGTTCTCCCTGCCGAACTGCGTACCACCAGCCGCCGAGCAGCGCGCCGCCGTGCGCTGGCGGCGAGATGTAATAGGTGTCGGCCGAAATGGCGTTGTGGACCATGCCGGCGTAATCGAGGTAGCAGGCCAAGTTGAGCAGCGAGCTGAAAATCCAGGCCACATGGCGAGCGTCCAAGCGACCGTTGTAGTGGTCGAGCACGTCCCGCAGCAGCAGCAAATCGGATGTCTTCCGCGCGACCAGCACCGAGCCGGCGCCGATTTCGATACAGCGGATGATCTCGGGTACGTAGCGCCCGATTTCCGCTGCCATGCGGGCATCGGCGCAGGGCAGGCGGCCGATGGCAGCGAGCGCATTCTGGAACAGGTCGGAATGCGCTTGATCCACCAGAGTGGCCATAATCCCGTCGCCGACGAACAGCCAGCCCAGTTCGAATTCGCGTTCTCGATGGTACCGGACGCGGAACTCCGTTCCATCGGTCGCGCGTAACCACAGCAGACCGGGCGTTTGCCAGATGCCCGCACTCAGCTTTTCGAGCGCTGCGTCGTACAGCCGGTTGAGATGCTGGAATACGGCGGTCGCTTCGGGACGTGGGCAGCGATCCGGATGCCAGATCGAAACCAGCGCCCGAAATTCCTGGCGGGCAGTCTCCGGGTTGCCACTGAACAGCCGTTCCGGTTCGGTCGGCGGGATCGCCAGCAGCGTCGCGGCGGACAGGGGTGGGTCAGTCATCGTGCTCATCGCTTACCTCCATGAGCACGGAGATTATCATTGTTATTTGTATTTTACAAAAAACAATTAAAATTTTTCCGACGCAACGTCAATGGCAATATAGCGATCCTGGATCCATGATGGTGGCTGCTCACCGCGCCCTCACCCCGCGCTCGATCAGAGTGGTGCAGAGAGCGAGTATTGGGCGATCTCGGCAACGATCCAACGGACTCGGGTGGAGCGGCCTTGCGGGACACTGACACTTTTTCGCCACCCGCGCCACCGGCGTAATCAGCCTTCTGGGGACGGACCCTCGGACAGCGGCGGAAACTCGGGATGGGGGGACTCCTGCTGGCGCACGGCGGGATTGTAGCGCAGGCAGTTGGGCACGCAG
>JBATDL010000213.1:0-1912 GCA_049663445.1 Candidatus Competibacter sp. | reverse complement strand
CCTATCTGACGGTTGGCAATCCGCTGTTGGCCTCCCTCGGCAAGCAGGGGCGGGATTTTATCGACCTGCTGCAAGTGTATCCGCGAACCGAGTGGGACGGTTTCGTCGAGCCCGACGGTGAGACTCTGTTGCAGCGCTTGCAGGCCGACATCTTGCACTTGCGCGAGCGGGGCGGCGAGGAATGCCCGCCCTTGCCACTGCGGCCGGACGACCGCTCGTTGCAGATCCACGCCTGCCACGGGCCGATGCGCGAGGTCGAGGTTTTACACGATCAATTGCTGGCGCTGTTCGCGGCGCGGCGGGATCTGAAGCCGTCGGACGTGATCGTGATGGCGCCGGACATCGCTGTGTACGGGCCGCTGATCGAGGCGGTGTTCGACGGCGCCCCGCGCGAACGGCGGATACCGTTCAGCGTCGCCGATCAGGGCGCGCCGGTCGAAAATCCGCTGGTCGAGGTGTTTTTCGAATTACTGGATCTGGGCGGTGGGCGCTACGATGCCGCGCAGGTGCTGGGCCTGCTGGAGCCGCCGGCGGTGCGGCGGCGCTTCGGCCTGACGGAAGACGATCTGGATCGCATTCGCCGTTGGGTGCGCGGCGCCGGCATTCGCTGGGGCATCGATGCCGGCATCAAAAGCACCTGGGATTTGCCCGTCACCGCCGAGCATACTTGGCGGGCCGGGCTGGATCGACTGCTGCTGGGCTACGCGCTGCCGGGGAACGGCCGCGAGCTGTATGGCGGCATTCTGCCCTACGACGAGGTGGAAGGCGGCGAGGCGCGGGCGTTGGGATGCTTGCAGAGCTTCACCGAGGCGTTATTCGGTCTGGATGCCCGCTTGCGCGAGCGCCGGCCGCTGGCAGCCTGGGTGGAGGTGCTGCGCGGCGTGCTGGAGCAATTTTTCGAGCCCCGCGACCGCGAAGAGAATGAACTGCAACTGATTCGGGCCGCATTGGAAACGCTGCGCGGCAACGCCGAACTGGCGGAGTTCGACGAGCCGGTTTTACTGTCGGTGGTGAAATCGGCGCTGCGCGGGCAGTTGAACACGGCCGAGAGCGGCGCGGGGCGGTTTCTGGGCGGTGGGGTGACGTGTTGCGCGATGGTGCCGATGCGCAGCATCCCGTTTCCAGTGGTGTGCCTGCTCGGTATGAACGACGACGCCTATCCGCGTCCGCACCGACCGGTCGGTTTCGATCTGCTGGCGACCCGATTCCGGCGCGGCGACCGCTCCCGCCGCCAAGACGACCGTTATCTGTTTCTGGAGACCCTGCTATCGGCCCGAGCGTGCTTTTACCTCAGCTATGTCGGCCAGAACATCCGCGATAATTCGGCGTTGCCGCCCTCGGTGCTGATCGGCGAGTTGCTGGATGTAGTGGACCGGGGTTTTTATGACATCGGTGGCGACCGGGCCAGCGCGCGATTGCTGACCCGTCACCCCTTGCAGCCATTCAGCCGGCGCTATTTCAGCGGCGACGCGCGCCTGTTCAGCTACGCGCGGGAATGGGTGGAAGCCAGCCGGCGGGCCGGGCGCGGCGAACAAGTGGCGACGGCGCTGTTGGCGGGAATATTGCCGGAGCCGGAACCGGCCTTGCGCACGGTGAACCTGGAGGGACTGATCCGGTTCTTCAAGAATCCGGCGCGCTGGTTGTTGCGCGAGCGGCTGGGTATCCGGGTGAAGGAAGGCGAGGAAGCGCTGGAGACCCGCGAGCCGTTCGTGCTGGACGGGTTGGAGAACTATCAACTGCTCGGGCAGGCGCTGGAACTGTATCGCGAGGATCGGCCAGCGGCGGCAATCGAGGCGGTGTTGCGGGCGGGCGGGGCGCTGCCGCACGGGCAGGTGGGCGAGTGCGTGTTCGCCGAAGCACAGGAACGGGTGGTCCGTTTCGCTGGGCGGTTGGGGCGGATGGTGCCGCGACG
>JBATDL010000212.1:0-2979 GCA_049663445.1 Candidatus Competibacter sp. | reverse complement strand
TCTTACAAGTAACCTACTGTTTTAATGACTAAATCCTTTCGAGCAGCCCTAGCGATGTACGAATCAGCATTGGGAAGACTATATGACGCACCGAACTGCGTTTCTTCTCCTTCGGTTCGGCGGTCGGGGATGGGGGGATCGGGGTGGCCATCGGTGCTACGCTCAAATCAGCAATTCCCGCTCTGAGCCTAGCAACGGCTCCAGATTGTGAACCGCCCCGGGTTTTGAGGAGGCTTCGACTCTTGAGAGAATGAAGCCATGCACAGCAAGAAACCCACCCCGAAGTATTCCCCCGAAGTGCGCGAACGCGCGGTGCGTATGGTGCAAGAGCACCGTGGCGAGTATCCCTCGCTGTGGGCGGCCATCGAGTCGATGGCCCCAAAGATCGGCTGTGTTCCGCAAACGCTGCACGAATGGGTGCGCAAGCACGAGGTCGATACCGGCCTGCGCGATGGCGTGACGACTGAGGAACGCGAGCGCCTCAAAGCGTTGGAACGCGAGGTCAAGGAACTGCGCAAAGCCAATGAGATTCTGAAGCTGGCGAGCGCGTTTTTCGCCCAGGCGGAGCTCGACCGCCGACTCAAGTCCTGAACGTGTTCATCGACCAACACCGTGATGCCTACGGGGTCGAGCCGATCTGCAAAGTCTTGCGGATGGCCCCGTCTGGGTATTGGCGCCATGCGGCCCAGCAACGCGACCCTAGCCGGGTCCCGGCATGTGCCCAACGCGATGCGATTCTGATCCCTGAAATCCAGCGGGTCTGGCACGCCAACAGGCCGGTCTACGGGGCCGACACGGTCTGGCGCCCGTTGAACCGCGAAGGCATCCGGGTCGCCCGCTGCACGGTCGAGCGTCTCATGAAGCAGTTGGGACTGGAAGGTGTGAGGCGTGGCAAGGTGGTGCGCACCACGGTTCCTGACCACACGGCTCCGTGTCCGCTGGACCGGGTTAACCGACAGTTCAAGGCGGATCGTCCCCATCAACTGTGGGTGTCCGACTTCACTGACGTCTCAACCTGGCAAGGCTGGCTCTATGTGGCGTTTGTCATCGACGTGTTCGCCCGCCGCATTGTGGGCTGGCGGGTCAGCCACTCGATGCGCACGGATTTCGTCTTGGATGCCTTGGAACAAGCGCTGTACGCCCAGCAACCGGACCGTTCAGAGGCCTTGGTGCACCACAGTGACCGGGGATCGCAGTACGTCTCCATCCGCTATACCGAGCGACTCGCCGAGGCCGGCATAGAACCTTCTGTGGGCAGCCGGGGCGACAGCTACGACAACGCCTTGGCCGAGACCATCAACGGTTTGTACAAGGCCGAACTGATTCACCGTCAGGCGCCTTGGAAGAGCCGGGAGGCACTCGAACTGGCCACCCTGGAATGGGTGGCCTGGTTCAACAACTACCGACTGCCGGAATCCATCGGCTATATCCCTCCGGCCGAGGCTGAGGCAAACTATTACCGTCGGCTGACCGACAACACCATGGATGCAATTTAACTTAAACCAACCAGCCTCCACAGAAGCCGGGGCGGTTCAGATCGCCTTGGCGGTGAGGTTGAAGTGGATGAAACTTTAGCTCTACTTTGTCAGATTCATCTATTTGATTTTTATCAGTAAGTGAAGATAATCCGACCCAGATCAAAAGACAAGGCTTGATGAGGTAACGCATGCAAGAAGTATCGTCGGACGTGTTAAAAAAACTCGACCGCTGACGCCGAGGTGGGGTTGCTGGCCGGGATCGGTCAGCGCTTCCTGGACTTCTGCGAGCGCTTCGGCGGCCATTTCCGCCGGCGAACCCGGACGGTAGAGACTTCGGTCCAGCACTATGTCTGCGGGTTGCTCCAGGCGGAAACCAAGAACATGGAACGGATGGAAGAGTCGATTCCCGACGCGGACCATCAAGCCTTGCACCACATGCTGAGCGAGTCGGCGTGGTCGGAACGGGCGGTGCTCGATCAGGTGGCGCAGGACGCCAACCGGCGGTGGGAGGGTCACGCCGATAGCCGTCTGTTGATCGACCCGGCGCGCTGCCAGGCGGCGGGCATTCCCCAAGCCCGGCGCGGCTTCCAGCGCAAAACCGATCTGGCGCTGGCGATGATCACCCGTCGTTCCGCTGCATCGGCTTGTTCACAGTCACCTTCAGCATCTTCCACCACCGCCAACAGGCTTTCTACACGGGTACGCATCTGCGGATGGCGATTCAAACGATCCCACAAAATTTGGTCGCGGTCAGTCGGGAACATGGGGGTCTCCTTCGACGGTATCCGTCAATCATGCGGTATTATGGGGTCTGCATCACTTTGAATCACACCCGTCGAAAACAGTAGCGGGCGGGTATACTGCGCCTCGGCCACCGGCTTGAACCAGGCATCCAATGCTGGGGGTTCAGGCAACGCTTCAGGACCGCCCGCGCCAGTACCGGCAGCGGGGTTCGTTCGGCAAAGCGGCTCAGCACCGGGCTCAGTTCGATCAACATCGGCGACCCTCCCACGGAAAAAGACCTTTCTTAGCCGACCCGGCCCGCTGGAAAGTCCCGCCAGCCGGTTGCCCCACGCCGGGCCGGGCCAAACGAGATGACGGTTACGGGAGTGGTACCAATCCGCCAGCTTTAACACAACTAATTGATTTGTAATGTTTTATTTTCGCACGTTGAAAGCCTTGGGCCAAGGACATGCACGCTGTGCTGCACGTCACCTGGTGGAAAGCACGGACGCGGACGGTCGATACCATCCGGCCCACCGACACGTTCGACGAGTTTCTCTTCCATGACCCTTGACGTTGCGATCGCGGCTGTCGTATGGGGCCTGATGTGGGTGGTCGGGCTGGAACTGACTGGCGACGACTTCCGGCGGGTGGTGACCCAACCCCGCGCTGTGGTGGCGGGAACGCTGGGGTCGCTGCTGCTGTTGCCGTTGCTGGCGGCCATCCTGCTGGAGAGCGGGGAGTGGCCGCCGCCGGTGATTGCCGGGCTGATCCTGCT
>JBATDL010000211.1:0-1999 GCA_049663445.1 Candidatus Competibacter sp. | reverse complement strand
GGTTGGGGCAGCGCCGCCAGCCGTCGGGCGGTTTCCAGACCGTCCAGGCCGGGCATTTGGATGTCCAGCAGGACGATGTCGGGTTGCAGGTTGGCGGCGAGCCGCAAGGCGTCCGCGCCGTTGCCGGCTTCACCGCAGGGTTCGTGATCGGGCAGCCGGCCGAGCAACTCCCGCAGCCGGTCGCGGGCCGGCGGTTCATCATCGACGATTAGCACTTTCATGGCGACAAGACCCGCGTGGCTAAGGGTTTCCCTCCTGGAGCAAGCGTGCCTGGTGAGCCGCCCGGGAGCGGTGGCCCGACCGGTGCTTTAGCGTAACTCCCTGGGTAGGGCGAAAATCACATTTTCGGCGCGGCCGGTGCTTTCGCGGATCGCCGTCGCCCCCAGATCCTGTAAGCGGGCGATCACCTGCCGCACCAACACCTCGGGCGCCGAGGCGCCGGCCGTCACGCCGATGGCCGTCTTGGCCACCAGCCACGCTGGATCGATGTCCTCGGGACCGTCGATCAGATAGGCCGGCGTGCCCTGTTTTTCCGCCAGTTCCCGCAGTCGGTTGGAATTGGAACTGCTGCGGGAGCCGACCACCAGCAACAGTTCGCAATGACCCGACAGCTCCTTCACTGCGTCTTGGCGGTTCTGGGTGGCGTAGCAGATGTCGTCCTTGCGCGGCCCCTGAATGGCGGGAAAACGCTCGCGCAGGGTGGCGACGATTCGCGCCGTGTCGTCCACCGACAGCGTGGTTTGGGTGACGTAGGCCAGTTCGGCGGGGTTGCGCACACTCAGGGTCCGCGCGTTCTCGACCGTTTCCACCAGATACATCCGCCCGCCTTGAGCTTCATCGTACTGGCCCATGGTGCCCTCGACCTCCGGATGGCCGGCGTGACCAATCAGCACCACTTCATGCCCGAGGTTGCCGTGGCGGGCGACTTCCATGTGGACCTTGGTGACCAGTGGACAGGTGGCGTCGAACACCTTCAGGCCGCGCCGCGCCGCTTCCTCCCGCACGGTTTGCGAGACGCCGTGGGCGCTGAAAATTACGGTGGCGTCTTCGGGCACCTCGTCCAGTTCATCGACGAACACCGCGCCACGGCGGCGCAGATCGTCCACCACGAAACGGTTGTGCACCACCTCGTGGCGGACGTAGATCGGCGCGCCGAACAGTTCCAGCGCCCGGTCGACGATGCCGATGGCGCGGTCCACTCCAGCGCAGAAGCCGCGCGGGTTGGCCAAGTGGATGTGTACGCTCATGCAGGTCTCCCGCAAGCCGGCCGTGGGTCAGGCGCTGCCAGCCGGAGTTTTCGGATTACTGGATCGGCCGGACCACAGGCTGTCCAGCACCAGCAGCGTCGCGCCGACGGTGATGGCCGAGTCGGCGATATTGAAAGCCGGCCAGTACCAGTGGGCATAATAGAGTTGAATGAAATCGATCACTTGGCCCAGCCAGGCGCGGTCGATCAGGTTACCGATCGCGCCGCCCAGGATCAGCGCCAGCGCCGCCACCAGCCGTTTTTCCGTCGGCTGAAGCCGCCGCAGCCAGACGATCAGTCCGATGCTAACCAGCGACCCCAGCCCCAGGAAGAACCAGCGCTGCCAGCCGCCGGCGCTGGCCAGAAAGCTGAAGGCAGCGCCGGTGTTGTAGGTCAGCAGCAGGTTGAACGAAGGCAGCACCGGCACCGGCTGGTGAAAGATCAGCAGCGTTTCGGCGAGAAATTTGGTGAGCTGATCCAGCACGATCACCGACCCGCTCAACCACCAGCACCAGCGCGATGCGGCCATCAGGCGTAACGCCGCATTTCACCGGCGCCAGCGATATTGTCCACGCAGCGTCCGCACAATGTCGGATGCTCGGGATAATGACCGACATCGGCACGATGGTGCCAGCAGCGCCCGCATTTATCCTCGATGCTGGGTACGACCTGGATCACCAGCGGCTGACCGTTGCACGAGGCCGGTTCCGCATCGCCCGGCGCTTCGGCCAACGGTCGCACCCGGGCTTGGGA
>JBATDL010000210.1:0-4192 GCA_049663445.1 Candidatus Competibacter sp. | reverse complement strand
CGCCGAAGCCGCGACTGCTAAGGCTCCCTCCGCAACCCCCACTTCAGCATCCGCTGAAACGGTCCCGGCGGCTGCAACCGAAGCCAAGTAATTCGCCGCGCCTCGGCATCGTTCCGATGCAAGGGCTATCCCAGTGGGATAGCCCTTAATTTTTTCAGGCGAACCCGCCATGCGTCCCGACATTCACCGTACCGAATCTCCGCACCGCGAGCGCCGCGATCGGGCCAACCTTCGCGCTTTGCTGCCGTATCTCTGGGAATATCGCAACCGGGTATTGGTGGCGCTCGGCTGTCTGATCTTGGCCAAGGTCGCCAATATCGGCGTGCCGCTGGTGCTCAAGCAGATCGTGGACAGTATCGACGGCAACCGCCAAGCCATGACGGTGTTGCCGGTGACCCTCCTGCTGGCTTACGGCGCGCTGAAACTGGGCAACGCCCTGTTTAGCGAACTGCGCGACGTGCTGTTCGCCCGAGTGCGTTACCGGGCCATGCGCCGGCTGACCCTGCGCACCCTGGCCCACCTGCACAATCTGTCGCTGCGGTTCCATCTGGAGCGCAAGACCGGCGCGATCAGTCGCGATCTGGAGCGGGGCGCGCGCAGCCTGAGCACTTTGCTGAATTATCTGGCCTTTAGCATCCTGCCGGTGGTGGTGGAATTCCTGCTGGCGGCGGCGCTGCTGCTGGGCGGCTACCCGCCGATTTTCACCCTGATCATCTTCGGCAGCGTCGCGATCTACGTCGCCTTCACCTTGGCGATTTCCAACTGGCGGATGGAACACCGCCATCTCATGAATCGCCTGGAATCGCAAGCCGGCAACGAAGCGCTCGATAGCCTGATCAACTACGAAACGGTCAAGTATTTCGGCAACGAAAGCTGGGAATTGCGGCGCTGCGACGCAACCTTGGCAGGCTGGGAAAACAGCGCCGTGCTCAGCCAGACTTCGATGTCGGCGCTCAATTTCGGGCAGGGCGCGATCATCGCCGTCGGAGTTACCTTGATCCTGTTCGTTGCCGCCAGCCAAGTCGCCGCCGGGCGGATGACGCTGGGCGATCTGGTGCTGGTTAACGCCCTGCTGCTGCAATTGTTCATCCCGCTAAATTTTCTCGGCATCGTCTACCGGCAAATCAAATACGCCCTGGCCGACATGGACGATCTGGTGCGCCTGTTCGAGTGCGATCCGGAAATCCGCGACGCACCCACCGCGACCGAATTGACCGTCACACGGGGCGAACTGCGGTTCGAGCAGGTGGATTTCAGCTATCAACCCGACCGACAGATTTTATTTGACGTGAGCTTTACCGTGCCGCCGGGGCATAAGCTGGCGGTGGTCGGCGCGAGCGGGGCCGGTAAATCCACGCTGGCGCGGCTGCTGTTCCGCTTTTACGATGTGACCGGCGGGCGCATTCTGATCGACGGCCAGGATATTCGCGACGCGACCCAGCACAGCGTGCGCGCCGCCATCGGCATCGTGCCGCAGGATACGGTGCTGTTCAACGATACTCTGTATTACAACCTGGCCTACGCTCGACCCGAAGCCAGCCGCGAGGAAATCGCCGCCGCTGCCCGGATGGCGCAGTTGCACGACTTCATCGCCGCGCTGCCGGCCGGTTACGATACCGTGGTCGGCGAGCGTGGTCTGAAGCTGTCGGGCGGCGAGAAGCAGCGGGTGGCGATCGCCCGGACCATCCTCAAGCAGCCGCGCATTCTGATCTTCGACGAAGCGACCTCGGCGTTGGACAGCAAATCCGAACGCGCGATCCTGCATGCCTTGCGCGCGGTGGCCACCGATCACACTACCCTGGTTATCGCCCATCGGTTGTCCACCATCGTCGATGCCGACCAGATTCTGGTGTTGGAGCATGGCCGGGTACGGGAACAGGGCACGCATCGGGAACTGCTGCAACAGGACGGGCTGTACGCCCAGATGTGGGCCTTGCAGCAGCGGGAACAGGAAACGTTAGAAGAGGAGCAGTTACTGGGCTTGGTTTGAATTTACTCGTCGTCCCAGCCGTCCGTGCCGAAGGTCAACAGCACGCGTTCCGTTTCGCTCAGCACCACCAGGGCGCCAGCCTGCTGGCGTAGCAGCCACGTCAGGCGTTCGTGATGTTCGATGCGTTGCTCGTCATCGATTTCCACCGATTCATGCAGAATCGCCGTCAGTTCCGCGACCGCTTCTTCCAGTTCCTCCAACTCGTCCAGCAGCTCCCGCCGCCGGAGCCGCAAATCGTGGAATGTTGCCATCGCCTTCTCCCGAGAAAACCATCCTAATCCTGAAACCGCTCTACGACGGTCTCGCTATTCCCAAAAAGCCGCTCACGATTCCCATGATCATGAACCCCGCCACCGCCACGTAAAACAGCCGGGGCGCCCATTCCGCCAGCGTATCCCATTGCAGTTCCAGCCGGGCATCCCACTGACGCAGTTGGTGACGGATGACCTCGTCCAGCCGGCCCGCCGCTTCGCCGCTGGCGAACAAGGCTGTCGCGCCGGCATCGTCCACCACCCCGTAGCGGTGCAAGGTTTCGGCGATCTCTGATCGGTCGTCGGCCAGCGCCACCGCTGCGCCCGCAAATCGGGCGCGTAACAGCGGATCGGCGATGCTTTTGCCGGCCAATGGCAGCGCTTCCAGAACCGGCACGCCGGATTCCAGCAACAGCAACAGGCTGAACAGCCCATCGCGTCGTTGCTGCCGAGCCAGCAACCCGCCGAGGACGGGGATGGCCAGCAACAACTTGGACCCTGTCGCGCTGGTTTCGCGGGCCAGTTGTTGGCGGTAGGCGAATGCGAGAAAGCGCAGACCGCCATATAGCAACAGCGGCGGTGCAATGGCTCGCAGCAGATAGCCCTCCGCGCCGATGGCGCCTTGGAACAGCGCGGGAAAAGGTGCGACGAAGGTCGCCAGCGTCAGAATCAGGAATGGAAACACCAGCCGCGACTTCAAGCGGCCAAACAATTGGGCGCGGCTAGCGTAGTGCTCGCTCAGATGTTTGTAGAGGGATTCCAGCCGCCCACCCGTTGCCGCCGAATGTACCAGTCGTGCTTCCCACGGTAGCCACAGGCCGCTGCCCTGTCCCGCTTTCGCCAGATCCATCCCCTTCGCAAGCGCGGCGGCGGTTTGCGCCAAGGCTCGCTGCGTATCCGCCGGCAAATCGCGCCCGATCATGGTGAATGCTTGCGCCGGTGTAATGCCGGCGTGCTCCATCGTTGTCAGTTGTGAGAATAGTTGGGAGCGTTGGTGGGCGGTCAGTAACACGAAGGTTGCTCCGGGCAAATCACAATTCGGTAGTCATGCATATATAGTGATATAAAATCAATGTGTTATTCATCATTACGCTCTGTAGAGCTACCGGGAATTTTAACGGCCAGCATTGGATTGAGAGCCCTCCCGATTGCCACACCCAACTTCATTAACGGGAAATAGCGCATTGTCGGGACGCATGAAGTAGCAGCAACCAGCGGCGTCGATATTCACTCCTCGACCCGTGACGGTCCGCCGGATCGACGACCCTGCTTTTTCGCCCCGACACGCCGCTTTTCATCCATGCGCCGCTGTTTGGCGGCCCGAGAAGGCTTGGTTTTGACGCGCGGCCTTGGTGCCGTCGCCGCTTGCTGGATCAACCCGACCAGGCTCTCGATAACATCCTGCCGGTTGCGTTCCTGACTGCGAAAGCGCCGGGCGGTAATCAGCAGTTCGCCGTTCTGGTTTATGCGGCTTCCGGCCAGCGTCCGCAATCGTGCCCGTACCGCGTCCGGCAGCGAGGGCGAACGCGCGACATCGAAGCGCAGTTCCGCCGCCGTCGCCACCTTGTTGACATTCTGACCGCCGGGACCGGATGCCAGTTTGAATTGAAACTGGAGTTCGTCTTCGGGAATGTGAATGCTGGGCGTGGCGATGATCATGGCGCACATCCTCAAGCGGCGGGGCGCGGCTTTTTGGCCCGGCTCACCGCCATCGCCACAACGAGGCCGCCAGAGCGATACCGCCGCCGCTGGCGCAGAACAGCACCAGCGATCCGGGCGTGGGTCCTTTGCCTTGGGCAATGGCATCGTCCAGCGCCATCGGAATGCAGGCCGAGCCGGTATAGCCCCACTTATCCATGATCCAATGCGTTTTTTCCAGCGGTTGCCCGAGCGCCGCCATGGTGATTTCAAGGGTGCGCAGATTGACTTGGGTGAAGTAATAACGGTCCAC
>JBATDL010000209.1:0-3509 GCA_049663445.1 Candidatus Competibacter sp. | reverse complement strand
GTGCAATCCCTTCCCGCAGCGGCCACGCGATACCGATCTCGGGATCGTCCCAGGCGATACCACGCTCCGAGGGCGGATGGTAGTAATCGGTGCATTTGTAGAAGAAATCCGCTTCCTCCGACAGCACGCAGAACCCGTGGGCGAACCCTGGTGGAATATAGAGCTGGCGGTGATCCACATCGTCCAGCACGCAGCCGTACCAGCGGCCGAAGCCCGGTGAATCCCGGCGAATGTCCACCGCCACGTCGAACACTGCCCCGCGCGTCACCCACACCAGCTTGCCCTGCGGCTGCACCAATTGATAATGCAGACCGCGCAACACGCCCCGGCGCGAACGGGAATGATTATCCTGGACGAAACGCTCCGGCATGCCGGCTTCGCGATAGCGAGCCGCCTGCCAGGTTTCCATGAAGAAGCCGCGCGCGTCGCCGAATGCCTTCGGCTCCAGCAGCAACACGCCGGGCAGTTCCGTCGCGATGACGTTCATCGCACGCTCCTCCGTTCCAGCAATTCCAACAGATACTGGCCATAACCGTTCTTGGCTAGCGGCGCTGCCAGCCGGGCCAATTGTCCGTCGTCGATGAACCCCATCCGCCAGGCAATTTCCTCCAGGCAGGCGATTTTCAGGCCCTGGCGCTGCTCGACCACCTGCATAAAATTGGCCGCCGCCAGCAGGGATTCGTGGGTACCGGTATCCAGCCAGGCGTAGCCACGTCCCAGCAGTTCGACGTTCAGTGCACCCCGTTCCAGATAGACCTTGTTGATGTCGGTGATTTCCAATTCGCCACGCGCCGATGGACGAATATTTTTTGCGATCTCCACCACCTCGTTATCGTAAAAATACAAACCGGTGACCGCATAATTGGACTTGGGTTTTTGGGGTTTTTCCTGGATATCCACCGCCCGACCCTGGGCATCGAAGCTCACCACGCCGTAACGCTCCGGGTCGCGCACGTAGTAGCCGAACACCGTGGCGCCCTGCTCACGGGCGGTGGCCCGGCGCAGCACTGCCGACAGGCCCTGACCGTAATAGATGTTGTCACCGAGGACCAGGCAAGCCGGATCGCCGCCGATGAAGTCCTCGCCGATCAAAAAGGCCTGCGCCAACCCGTCCGGACTGGGCTGCGCGGCGTAATGGAACGCAACGCCCCACTGGCGACCATCGCCGAGCAACGCTTGGTAGGCTTCCTGATCGCGCGGCGTGGTGATCACCAGGATGTCGCGGATTTCCGCCAGCATCAGCGTGGCGATCGGATAGTAGATCATCGGCTTGTCGTAAACCGGCATGAGCTGCTTGCTGACCGAAACCGTCAGCGGGTGCAGCCGGGTACCGGAACCGCCGGCGAGAATGATGCCCTTGTATGCCATTCGTTTATTCTTGATCGGTAGCTGTTAGTGGGAGCTTGAGGCGACCCTACTCGACCGTGACCGACTTGGCCAGATTGCGTGGCTGATCCACATCGGTACCCTTGAGCACGGCCGCGTGATAGGCCAGCAGTTGCAACGGCACGGCGAACACGATAGGGGCGATGGACTCGGGCACCGCGCCCAGCGACAGCACATGCGTACTGACGCCGCTGAGATGGGTATCCACTTCGCGATCGGCGAACAGGAACAACTCGCCGCCGCGCGCCCGCACCTCTTGCAGGTTGGACAGCACTTTCTCCAGCAGGTCGTCTTTGGGCAGCACGCAGACCACCGGCATGTCGGCATCCACCAGCGCCAGCGGTCCATGCTTGAGTTCGCCGGCCGGATAGGCCTCGGCATGGATGTAGGAAATTTCTTTGAGCTTGAGCGCGCCTTCCATGGCGATCGGATACTGTGGGCCGCGCCCTAGAAACAGAGCGTGGTGCTTCTCGGCGAAGTGTTCGGCCAGTCGTTCGATGGCACCATCTAGCAGCAGGGCTTCTTCCAGCGCGCGTGGTAGCAATTCCAGATCGCGGACCAGCACCGCCTCAGCCTGTTCGCTCAGGCCGTGCCGCCGGCCCAGCATCAAGGCCAGCAGGCGCAACGCCACCAGTTGCGTCGTGAACGCCTTGGTGGACGCCACGCCGATTTCCCGCCCGGCCCGGGTCAGCAGGGTCAGCGCCGACTCCCGCACCAGCGAGCTTTCGGCGACGTTGCAGATGGTCAGAGTGGATAGATAGCCGCGCTCCCGAGCCGCGCGCAGCGCCGCCAGGGTATCGGCGGTTTCCCCAGACTGAGAGATGCTGACGAACAGGGTACCCGGTGGCGTCACTCCCCGGCGGTAGCGGTACTCGCTGGCCACTTCGACTGCGCAGGGCACACCCAGATTTTCCAGCCAGTAGCGGGCCACCAACCCGGCATGATAGCTGGTACCGCAGGCGATGATATGCACCCCCTGTACCTGATCGAACAAGGTCGCCGCCTCCGGCCCGAAACCGTCGTCCAGCAAGCGGCCCTGATGGATGCGTCCTTCGAGAGTTTCGGCGACCACTGCCGGCTGCTCGAAGATTTCCTTGAGCATAAAATGGCGGTAACCGCCTTTGCCAGCCGCGCCGGTCATCTGCCCCGAATAGGACAGCGGTCGCTCCACGACCTGCCCTTCCCGATCATACAGGGTGAAGGTTTCCCGTCGCACGTCGGCAACGTCACCTTCCTCCAGGAACACGAAGGTTTGGGTCACCGGCGCCAGCGCAAACACGTCCGAGGCGATGAAATGCTCTCCGATACCGATGCCCAGCACCAGCGGGCTACCGGCCCGCGCCGCGATCAGCCGCTCCGGATCGTCGCGACAGATCACCCCCAGACTGTAGGCGCCGGTCAACCGGACCACGGCCTGTTGCACCGCCGCTAGCAGATCGTCGGTTTCCCGCATCTGCCGGTCGATCAGGTGGGCAACGACTTCGGTGTCCGTATCGGATTCGAAGCGGTAGCCGGCGGCGATCAACTCCTCCTTGAGTTCCCGATAATTCTCGACGATGCCGTTATGCACCACCGCCACCGAGTCGTTGCTGACGTGCGGGTGTGCGTTGCGCTCGCTGGGCTCGCCGTGGGTAGCCCAGCGGGTGTGGGCGATGCCCAAGGGGCCGCGCACCGACTCCTGTCGCAACCGCTCCGCCAGCGCCTGAACCTTGCCGACCGTGCGGGTCCGGTGCAGGCATTGGTCGCGAGAGTCCAGGGTCACAATCCCCGCCGAATCGTAGCCGCGATATTCCAGCCGCCGCAAACCTTCAAGCAGGATGGGAGTTACGTTGCGTTCGGCGATAGCGCCCACGATTCCGCACATGGATTTTCAACCGGTGAGTTCATGGAGTTAAAAAAGAGGGTGAAATAGACTAACGGCTTGTCCACCGGGGGACAAGCCGCGCGGGGATTAACGTTCCAGCACCAGCCGCCGGGTATGGCGGGCGATGACCAGTTCCTCGTTGGTGGGTAGCACCCACAACGCTACCCGGCTACCGGGCCGATCGATCCGCCGCCGGTCATGACCGGCATTGGCCGCCGCATCCAATTCGATACCCAACCATGTCGAATGGGCGCAGACC
>JBATDL010000208.1:0-2854 GCA_049663445.1 Candidatus Competibacter sp. | reverse complement strand
GCCTGGTGCTGGGCGGTGGCGGCGCCCGCGGCGTGGCTCACGTCGGCGTGCTTCGTTTTCTGGAGGAAATGCGCATCCCCGTCGATTGCGTCGTTGGCACCAGCATGGGCTCGATCATCGGTGGCTTGTATGCCTCCGGCATGACACCCAGCGACATGGATAAAACGCTCAAGCGGATCAATTGGCCGGAGGTGTTTACCGACGGCCCGCCGCGCGCCGACCTGCCATGGCGGACCAAGCAGGAACAGCGAATTCTGTTGACCAACGCCGCGATCGGCGTCCAGGGCGGCAAGATCCAACTACCCCAAGGATTGCTACAAGGCCAGAATCTGCTGCTGCTGTTGCAGGAACTGTCATTGCCGGCGGCCGAAATTCACGATTTTGACCAGCTCAAGGTGCCGTACCGGGCCGTCGCGACCGATATCGCCACCGGCAACCCGGTCGTGCTGGGTTCCGGCGATCTGGCCAAGGCCATGCGCGCCAGCATGTCGATTCCGAGCGCGCTGGTGCCGGTTGAACTGGATGGCAAGCTACTGGTGGACGGTGGGGTCTCGGACAATCTGCCCATCGACGTGGCGCGAAAACTATGCCAGCCGGATGTCATCATCGCCGTGGACGTGGGCGCGCCGCTGGCCCCCACCAACGAGCTGACTTCGGTGCTGTCGATCACCAACCAACTCACCACCATCCTGACCGTGCGCAATGTCGAACAGCAGGTGAAGACGCTGGGGAACAAGGACGTGCTGATCGTGCCGGATCTCAAGGATCTGGGCAGCACCGATTTCGATCGCTCGCCGGAAGCGGTCATCATCGGCTACGACGCCGCCCAGGCCTCGCGCAAGGAGCTAAGCCGGTTGTCGCTTTCGGTGGCCGACTACCAAGCCTACACCGCCGCGCTGCCGTCAATACCCGATACCGACCGCCCCGTCATCGACTTTATCCGGATCAAGAACAACACCCGGCTGTCCGACCAAACCATCGCCAGTCAAGTGCGGATTCAGCCCGGCGATCGGCTCGATCCGCAGGAGCTCAACCGCAACCTCAACATCATTTACGGCATGGGCGATTTCCAGGCGGTCGATTACTCGCTGGTCGAGGAAAACGGCAAGACCGGGCTGATCGTCGAAGCCAAGGAACGCTACATCGGCACGGATACGCTGGAGTTGGGCCTGTCTTTTGGCGCCAGTCTGCGAGGCGAATCGCTGTTCTCGCTCACCGCAGCCTACACCATGGGACAAATAAATTCGCTGGGTGGGGAGTGGCGCTCCATCGCCCAAGTCGGCGGCAACATCGGACTGTCCACCGACTTCTATCAACCGCTCGACGCCGACCAAACCTATTTCATCGACCCCTTTGCCAGCTATACAGCGTACAACCTGACGCTACAGAATCTTTCGCAATACCGGGTTTACCGAACCAACATCGGCGTGGTGGCAGGGCGCAACCTGGAACATTGGGGTCGTCTCTCGCTGGGTCTGCGCTACGGCGGGGGCCACAACGATCTCCGCATCGGGCAATCGAACGAAGGCGAAGGCGATTTCGACGACGGCGGCTACTTGATACGCTGGGGGATGGATACGCTGGATAACATCAACTTCCCGACCTCTGGATATTACGGCAACATCAACTTCTACGACTCCCGCACCGCCCTGGGCGCCAGTAACGACTTCAGCACGCTTAGCCTGGAAGCCGCCAAGGCTTTCACCTGGAACAAGTCCTCTCTCATCCCGCGTTTCAGGCTGGCGGGCCGGCTTTCCGGTGAGCTCGGCATCCAGGATCTGTTTCCGCTCGGGGGCTTCCTCAATCTATCGGGTTACCAGACCAACCAACTCGCGGGGCAATACGCCGCGCTCGGCGAACTGATCGCCATGTACCGGCTGGACAATGCCTCGGCGGCGTTCACCATTCCCATATATGCCGGCGGCTCGCTGGAAATCGGCGGTGTCTGGCAAGACGTCAGCGACATCGACCTTGCCTCACTGATCCCCGCAGGCAGTCTGTTCCTGGGCGCGGATACGCCATTGGGGCCATTCTATCTATCCGGCGGTTGGGCCAAGGGCGGCAACACCTCGCTCTACATTCTGTTGGGCCGACAGTTCTGATGCCACGCCTGATCCTGCTCAACAAACCCTACGGCGTCCTCAGCCAGTTCACTGACCCGACCAGCCGCCCGACGCTGGCCGACTATCTGCCGATTCCCGGCGTGTATGTGGCGGGGCGGCTGGATCGGGATAGCGAAGGGCTGCTGGCGCTGACCGACGACGGTGTGCTGCAAACCCGCATCAGCCACCCGCGTTACAAGAAACCCAAGACCTACCGGGTGCAGGTGGAAGGCGAGCCCACGGAAGCGGCGCTGGAGCGGTTGCGCCGAGGCATCGAACTCAGCGACGGCCTCACCCGACCCGCCATGGTTCAGCGCATCCCGGAACCCGCCGGGCTATGGCCGCGCGATCCACCGATCCGTTACCGGGCGGCGATCCCGACCGTCTGGCTGGAAATCACGCTGTGCGAGGGCCGCAACCGTCAGGTCCGGCGCATGACCGCCGCCATCGGCCATCCGACCCTGCGGCTTGTGCGTTGGCGAATCGGTGACTGGACATTGGACGGTCTGCAACCCGGCCAGTGGCTGGAAGTACCTGCGATCGCCTCATCTCCCGGACGCAGCCGAGCCCTTCTGGCCCGATGAACCCCGAAAGCGGCAATCTCTTGGCCGGCATTCCGGCCCACCTGGCGGCAGAGCAATTCGACCTGCTGCTGCAAACCGGCGCCTGCCACTTGGAGCGCATCGTTTCCATCGGCCACGCCACCCCGTTTGGCGAGTGGTACGACCAAGACAACAACGAGTGGGTCGTGC
>JBATDL010000207.1:0-1655 GCA_049663445.1 Candidatus Competibacter sp. | reverse complement strand
CACGAGGCTTGTAAAGCGCGCGAAGAAATCCTTCCGGCTCCGGTAGGCCGTCGTTTCGATGGCGACAAAGTCGGGCGCCAGGGAAACCCGCCAGCGCTCCTCGACGTCGCTGAAGCGCCAGATGATCTGGGGCGATAGCGGCGCCGCGCCTTGGGGACCGACGACCAGTCCTTGCGTCTGTTCGGCTCGGAGGATCGGGTATCGGGCGCGGATCGCTTCCTGAAATGACGCGACAAAGTCGCGCTTCTCAATCGACAGCACCGGTGGGAAGCGCACTTGGGCGATGACGCGAACGAGCGGCGCGTTCGGAAGCGGAATCTCGGCCGGGATCGCGGCGGTCAAGGGATCGTATACAGTGTTCACGATCACAATGTAGCCGTTTTGACCAAAAATGTGAAGAGCAGTGTGAAGAGGAAAACTCCCTGGCCAGCAAGCGGGATGGAATGGTCGCCCACCCCGCGGACGACTTTCGCCACCCGCTAAGGCCGTCCGAATTCGACGGCGTCGATCCTGGCCTGTCCATCTTCCAGGGTAAACGATTCAATGATGATGGCCTCCGAATACACATCGCCCCCCAGGACGACGTAGACGAACGGCCATTCATCGCTGTCTTCCAACTCGATCGGGTCCACCTGACCCCAGTCGAGCGGAATCATGCGCTCGAACTGCTCATGTAACGCCGTTATGTCCAGACGCGCTTGAAGCCGCCGGCTGCACATCGCGTGGGCGGCGGGGTAGGCTCCGCGCACGAGCGCGCGGGCAAAATCCAAAGCCAAAGTCTTCTGGGTCGGATCGAACATCTCTTCATCTTCCTCCAGCCTGACGGCGCGCCGTGCCGGCATTCAGTCACCAAAAAAACGGATGGAACACTCTATCTTGGATTGGAATCTTGGCGATAATCCACAACGCCCGTCGATCCGAGAATGAGCCCGCGCCGGACCCCGACCGAACCGGTGGTGACCCGGCGTGGATTGGCTTACCATCTCTCGGTCTTCCCGCGCTGCCCACCGAACGCCCATGGTCGACCTATTGTGCTACGAACCCGGCATTTATGCCGTGGACGCCGGCTACCTCCGCCCCCAACTCGCCGCGATCTATCTCCTCGTCGAAGGCGGCCGGGTCGCCGTGGTGGATACCGCCACCAACGCCTGCCTGCTGCGGGTATTGGACGCCTTGCGGAGCCTGGGACTGCCGCCGACCCGCATCGATTACGTTTTCCTGACCCACGTCCATCTGGATCACGCCGGCGGGGCCGGGGCGATGATGCAGACCTTTCCTGAAGCCCGGCTGGTCGTGCATCCGCGCGGGGCGCGGCACATGGCCGATCCAGCGCCATTGTTCGCCGCGGTCCAGGCCGTCTATGGCGCGGACGAGGCTCAACGGTTGTACGGTGAGTTGGCGCCGGTGCCGGTCGAGCGCATCCTCGCCGCCGGCGATGGTCATACTCTCGACCTCGGTGGCCGCACTTTGGTGTGTCTTGACACCCCCGGTCATGCCCGCTACCACCTGAGCCTGCTCGATACCCACAGTGGCGGCATCTTCGCCGGCGAGGCCTTCGGCATCTCCTTGCGCGAGCTGGATGTGGATGGCCGCGCCTCGATCCTGCCCGCCATCGCGCCCACCCAGTTCGACCCGGCGGCCATGCAGGCGTCGGT
>JBATDL010000206.1:0-1624 GCA_049663445.1 Candidatus Competibacter sp. | reverse complement strand
AGGCGTTGCCGACCTGGCCGAAATTCTGTCGGCGTTGTTCGGCCTCGTGGATAGTGACGGTAAAGGCGATCTTCTGTACGTCCGCCGGCACGCGCGTCAGGTCCACCATGATCACTTCGTCGTCGCCCTCGCCGGCGCCGGTGAGATTGTCGCCAGTGTGCTGCACCGAGCCGCAGGCGGATTTCAATTGATTGTAGAAAATGAAATCGGCCTCCGAACGGACCTTGCCATCGGCGCCCAGCAGGAACGCCGAGGCGTCCAGGTCGAAAGCGGCGCCGTCGGTGGCGCGGGGGTCCCAGCCCAAACCAATCAGCGCTTTCTTGAGGTCCGGCGCCTCCTTGCTTAGAGACAGCCGGCCGCCTTTGTTGAGGGAAATAGCCATACGTTGATCCTCCCCTGTGTTGCCGTACATGCGCGCACCGTCAACCATGGTGGCGCTTCTTTAACCAGCGCCGGGCGGAAATCCACGACGCTCCACGATCTCAGACTAGATCGAAATCCTTGGGATTGAGGCTCAATTCGGCGCAGATCTTGCGGACAACGCCCTTCTCGTCGTCATCGAAATTGCCGTCGGCGGCGCCGATGGCGCAGCAGACCCGCACCATCAACCGCGCCTCGGCTTCCTTGTCCTTCAGCTTGGCGACCGCTTGCAGGGCGCTGGCTTGGCCGATCTGATGGTCGAACTCGAACTGCTTGGCGTACTTGTCAAAGATGGTGATCACCTCGTCGGTGCTGAACACTGACAGCACTTCGGAATTGCGCAAAAAGCCCATCATTTTTTGTTTTTCCTCCGGCCGGACCACGCCGTCGGCGTAGGCCACCAGCGCGCAGCCGGCCACCACCGCTTCCAGAAAGCTCTTGTTGCGCAGTTTGGTCACTTCGGATTTCAGGTTGGCGGAGACTTCGCTGTAACGCTGTTTCAACCATTCGAGAGCCATGAGTGGATTCCTCTAGTTATAGAAAAACGCGGACGAAATTAATCCTTGGACCCAGCAACCCAGCGCAGGCCGAAGCCGTAGGCCTGGTCCAGCAAGCGGTGATCCTGGAAATATTCGACTAGCTTTGTGACCTGGATGTTACCACCCTGGTTCTCCAACATGGCCAGGGCGCACATGCGCTGGTTGTTACCGTGGCTGTCGAGCCGGATCTCCAGCGTCGGCTGGTTGGGGGTTTGCAGGGTGACCACCGCATCGGTCTCCGCCCAATTGGGCACGCCTTCGTAAATGAGGGCAAAGACGACCACCCGATCGATTTGATCCCAATGCTGGCCGTTGATGCGCAGGAATTCACCCTGGGCACTGGCGCCGCTGCGGTCGTCGCCCATGAGCTGGATGTAGGGCGGCTGCTGCAGGCTGCCGAAACTGTCGCCCAGCGCCTGCACCGCACCGGCTCGGCCATCCTGCAGTCGGAACAGACAGCCCAGGTCGAGATCGATCTTGCGGCTGGTTAGCCGGCCGAAGAAACCCTTGCCACCACCGCCCTGATGCCAGTTCAGATTGACGACCAACTCGCCGAAGCCCCGACCGGTCTTCTCCAGCGAAATGCTGCTACCCTTTTTCTCCAGCGTGATTTTTTCCAACCGGATCGGTTTGGCCGGCGGCGCGGCCGGGGATGACGACGGCGC
>JBATDL010000205.1:0-4127 GCA_049663445.1 Candidatus Competibacter sp. | reverse complement strand
GCGTCACCAGATCACGGGCCAGCGCCGCTGCATCGGGCGTCGGCCAGGCGGCGTCAAGCACATCGTCGCCATAGCCCAGTTCCCGCCACAGAGCGTGCGTCATGTGCGGCGCCACCGGCGACAGTAGCCGCAACAGGATACCCAGCCCCTCGCGGCGCACGGCGGCAGCGGACGAATCGCCGCTAGACTCGATCCGGCTCAGCGCATTGAGAATTTTCATGCCGCCGGAAACCACGGTGTTGAACTGGTGGCGACCAAAGTCGTACAGCGCCTGCCGGAGCACCTCGTGCACCTCGCGGCGCAGCTCGCGCAGCGACTCCGATAGCGCGGTGGCGTCCGGTTCGCCGGCGGCGCGGATGGCGTCCTGATGCTCGGCGGTATGGAGCCACAACCGGCGCAGAAAACGGTAGGCGCCGGCCACGCCGGCATCGGACCACTCCAGCGCCTGATCGGGTGGCGCGGCGAACATCATGAACAGACGGGCGGTATCGGCGCCGTACTGTTCGATCAGCGATTGCGGATCGACGCCGTTGTTCTTGGACTTGGCCATCTTCTCGATGCCGCCGATCGCCACCGGCTGGCCGTCGGCGCTCAGGGTCGCGACCAGCGGCCGGCCCTTGTCGTCGGTTTGTACCTTGACGTCGGCCGGGTTGATCCACTGCTTGCGGCCGTCCGAGGTCTCCCGGTAGAAGGTGGGCGCCACCACCATACCCTGGGTGAGCAGCTTGGCGAACGGTTCCGCCACCGTGGTCAGGCCCAGATCGCGCATCACCTTGGTCCAGAACCGCGAATACAGCAGATGCAGAATGGCGTGCTCGATGCCGCCGACGTACTGATCCACCGGCATCCAGTAATCGGCGCGGGCATCGGTCATCGTGGCCGCGCCCGGCGTGCAATAGCGGAAGAAATACCAGGACGAATCGACGAAGGTGTCCATGGTGTCGGTCTCGCGCCGGGCCGGCTTTCCGCAGCGCGGGCAGGCGCAGTCCAGGAATTCGGTGTACTTGACGAGCGGATTGCCGGAACCGTCCGGAATCAGGTCACCCGGTAACACCACCGGCAAGTCTTTATCCGGTACCGGCACCGCGCCGCAATCTTGGCAATGGACGATCGGAATCGGCGTGCCCCAGTAGCGCTGCCGGGATACGCCCCAGTCGCGCAATCGCCAGATCACCTTCTTCTCGCCCAAGCCTTTGGCGCTCAGATCGGCGGCGATGGCGTCCACCGCCTGTTCGAAGTCCAATCCGTCGTATTGGCCGGAATTGATGCACACGCCGTAATCGGCGTAGGCGTCTTGCCACGGCGCGGGCGTGGCGTCGCCGGCGCGGGTACGGATCACCGGCTTGATCGGCAACTCGAACTTGCGCGCGAACTCGAAATCGCGCTCGTCGTGGGCCGGCACCGCCATCACCGCGCCTTCGCCGTAACCCATCAGCACGTAGTTGGCGACCCACAGCGGCAGCGGCTCGCCGGTCAGGGGGTGGGTGACGGTCAACCCGGTCGGCATCCCCTTCTTTTCCTGGGTCGCCAGCTCCGCTTCGGTGACGCCGCCGTGCCGGCATTCCTCGATGAATGCGGCCAATTGAGCATCGGTTTGCGCGGCGTGCAGGGCCAGCGGATGCTCGGCGGCCACGGCGACGTAGGTGGCGCCCATGAGCGTGTCGACACGCGTGGTGAACACCCAAAGAGTGCCGCCCTCGCCCACCGTATGCGGAAAACCGATCCGTACCCCGTGGCTCTTACCGATCCAGTTCTTCTGCATCAGCTTGACCTGTTCGGGCCAATCGGGCAGTTGATCCAATGCCGCCAGCAGTTCCTCGGCGTACTGGGTGATCGCCAGGTAATACATCGGGATTTCGCGCTTCTCGACCAGCGCGCCGGTGCGCCAGCCGCGCCCGTCGATCACTTGCTCGTTGGCAAGAACGGTTTGATCCACCGGGTCCCAGTTGACCACGCCGGTCTTCAGGTAGGCGATGCCCTTTTCCAACATCCGCAGGAACAACCATTGGTTCCAGCGGTAATACTCCGGCTGGCAGGTGGCCACCTCGCGCTCCCAGTCCACCGCGAACCCCAGCAGCCGCAACTGCTTTTTCATGTAGGCGATGTTGTCGAAAGTCCACTGTGCTGGAGCGACGCTGGAAGCCATGGCCGCATTCTCCGCCGGTAGGCCGAAAGCGTCCCAACCCATCGGTTGCAACACGTTCTTGCCCAACATGCGCTGATAGCGGGCAATCACGTCGCCGATGGTGTAGTTGCGCACATGGCCCATGTGCAACCGCCCGCTGGGATAGGGGAACATCGACAGACAGTAGAATTTCTCACGGCCCGGCTCCTCGCGCACGGCGAAGGTCCGCTGCTCATCCCAGTAGCGTTGCGCTTCCGCTTCAATCACTTGCGGGTTGTACGACTCGGCGATCACGGCTGTTACCTGGCTTTAAAACGAAGTGCGGTAAGATAGCATAACTTTTCAGCCGCCCGCATGGTCTGGACCGGACCACGCCATCGAGGTCAATCAATCCGTGAACGACTCCCATCCACATTCCCTCACCCTCAGCTACCGCGACGCCGGCGTGGACATCGAAGCCGGTAACCGGCTGGTGGACCGCATCAAGCCGCATGCCAAGCGTACCCGCCGACCCGGCGTACTGGGCGGACTGGGTGGTTTCGGCGCGCTGTTCGAACTGCCGCTGGACCGCTACCACCAACCGGTACTGGTGTCCGGCACTGACGGGGTCGGCACCAAGCTCAAACTGGCGCTGGAACTGCGCCGCCACGACACCATCGGCATCGACCTGGTGGCGATGTGCGTCAACGATGTGCTGGTGGTCGGGGCCGAGCCGTTGTTCTTCCTCGACTATTACGCCACCGGCCAGTTGGATGTGGAGGTGGCCGCCGCCGTGATCCAGGGCATTGCCGACGGCTGCGTGCAAGCCGGCGCGGCATTGGTGGGCGGCGAAACCGCCGAGATGCCGGGAATGTACGGCGAGGGCGATTACGACTTGGCCGGCTTCTGCGTCGGCGTGGTCGAGAAAAATCGGATCATCGACGGTTCGCGGGTCGTGCCGGGCGATGTGTTACTGGGACTGGCCTCCTCCGGACCGCATTCCAACGGCTATTCGCTGATCCGCAAGATCCTGGCGGTCAGCGGCGCGAAGCTGGACCAGCCGTTCGCGGATCGCACCCTTGGCGAGGCTTTACTGGCCCCGACCCGTATTTACGTCAAGCCGGTGCTGCAACTGCTGGCGCAGGTCGAAATTCGTGCCATCGCCCACATCACCGGCGGCGGCCTGACCGAAAACCTGCCGCGCGTTCTCCCGCCCGACGCCCAGGCGGTCATCGACACCGCCAGTTGGCCACGACCGGCGCTCTTTCAATGGCTACAACAGCAGGGCGGCGTGGCCGAGGTGGAGATGTGGCGCACCTTCAACTGTGGCGTGGGCATGGTGATCGGCGTCGCGGCGGAGGATGCGGAGCGGGCACAGGCGATTTTACGGGACGCGGGCGAAACGGTTTGGATGCTGGGCCGAATCACCGCCAACAAGGGCGAGCCGGTCGTGGAGTTTCGGTCGTGAGCGCCGCCCAAAAAATCCGGCTGGTGGTGCTGATCTCCGGGCGCGGCAGCAATTTACAGGCGATTCTGGATCAGGCCACCAGCGGGGAGTTGCCGGTCGAGGTGGCGGCCGTCATCAGTAATCGGCCCGGCGTTCACGGTTTGGAACGGGCGCGCCAAGCCGGTGTTCCCGCGTTGGAACTGGACCATAAGTACTTCGCCGACCGGTCAGCGTTCGAAACGGCCCTGATCGAAATGATCGACCGTCAGCAACCGGATTTGGTGGTGCTGGCGGGCTTCATGCGGGTACTGACCGCCGGTTTCACCGAACATTATCGAGGACGGCTGCTCAACATTCATCCCTCGCTGCTGCCCAAGTTTCGCGGCCTGCACACCCATGAACGGGCCATCGCAGCCGGCGAAACCGAACACGGGGCCAGCATCCACTTCGTCACTGCCGAACTGGACGGCGGGCCGGTCATCGTGCGGGCGCGGGTACCGCTGCTGCCGGGCGACGACCCCGACACGCTGGCGGCACGGGTGCTGGAGCAGGACCCCCGCTTATCCCCGCTGGCGA
>JBATDL010000204.1:0-2204 GCA_049663445.1 Candidatus Competibacter sp. | reverse complement strand
GCGTGACCCGGGCGGCGGTAGCGGTGCTGCGCTATCCCGAATTGGACGTGTTGGAAACCGCCATCGCCCGCCGGCCGACCACCTTTCCCTATATTCCGGGTTTACTGTCGTTTCGCGAGCTGCCGGCGGTGCTGGCGGCGCTGGAACGCTTGCGCGAGCCGCCGGATTTGCTGCTGTGCGACGGGCAAGGCATCGCCCATCCGCGTCGCCTGGGGATCGCCAGCCATCTCGGCCTGCTGGTGGATATTCCCTCGGTGGGCGTGGCCAAGACCCGGTTGTTCGGAACGCATGAACCGGTGCCGGAAGCACGCGGAGCATGGGCGCCGCTGCGGGTGGATAAGGAGATCATCGGCGCGGTGCTGCGCACCCGAGCCGGCATCAAGCCGCTCTACGTTTCGTCTGGTCACCGCATTGGCCTGGAAACGGCCATCGGCTATGTGATGGGTTGCTGCACCCGTTACCGCTTGCCGGAAACCACCCGGTACGCCCATCGGCTAGCCTCGGGCTAGCGAGCGCCGCCGCGCTCACAGTGTCAGCAGGCGGTGGGCTTCCTCGAAAAAATCCGGTTTCGGCTGAATTTCGCTGGTCGGGAACCGGACCAACAGTGTGGTGAGCCGGCGGTCCTCGCCGAGCAGCGTTTCATCGAAGGTCAGAGTGCTAGCGACGCGGGACGAATTCGGCGCCACTTTCTGGTTCATGTGGTCCAGGGTCAGCGTGATCCGTTCCATGCGCAGGTGTTGCTCCGGTTCGCGCAGCGTGGAGGCGACCCGTTCCAGGTGGTCCTTGATCGTGGCCGAATCGGCGCGCATCTGGTCCAGCTCCGCCCTGACCTCCCGCAGTTGCCGATCGATGGCGGCGGGATCGTGTACCTCGGGAGACCCGGTCTCCAGCAGGGACTCCAGCCCTAGCTTGGCCGACTTCAGTAGTCGGGCCTGCTTTTGCAGCAGATGCCGCTGTTCCCGTTCCAATTGCTCCCGTCGGGTCCGGATCGAGATCAGCCGCTTCAGCGCGATTTCGATCAGGTAGTCGAAAGCCTGTTTCTTGAGTTCCCAGCGGGTTTCCGTTTCGCTTTCGGTGAGGAACGCCAGTCGGTGGTTGCGGAAATTGACCATGGTTTGCGCCACGTCCCGTCGGAGCAGGTCGCCCTGCAGGTCCACGCCAAGCACCCTTTTTTCGATCCTGTCCACGCCGAGCGCGGCGTACAGCACCGCAGGCAGCGGGTTGGCATGTTGCTGACGGTATTGTTCCAGGGCCGTGCCGAAACTCAGAATTTCCCGCAGGTGTTCGGACGACGCGAACAGGGCGCGCAGGCGAGGGTCGGTGATGAATTCCCGTTTGCTGACCTCAAAAGCGGGGGGCAGACTGTCGACTAGCGCGCTCACATGCTCGACTGACCGTTCTACCGCGTGCCACAGAATCCGCTGGTAGTGGTTGACGAAGCGCAGACGAGGGTCGGTGCCGTCCACCACCCGCTCGATCGCCGCCCGGATCAGGGTTGCATCGGATTTGCCGGACGGGGCGGGCGTCGCGGCGAAGATGGATTGCAGGAAGCGAAATACCATGGGGAACTCATACTCCTTCCAGCCGGATCGGACGCCGGCCCGCTAGCAGGCGCGGCGTGGTTGCGGGCTTGCCGCCGATGCTAGCGATCAAACCCAGACTCCTCTTTATTATCGCAAGTTGGGCCGAAATCCAGCGTCGGCCGGAGATATATATAGTGCATGGAATCCGGTGGAGCTCGGATAGACCACATTTCAGGTAGGGTTGAAAGAGTTATAATTCGAACTCATCGGCAGTTGGTCGGTGGGCAGGCCGGATGGTGGCAAAAGGGGAACCCATGATGGAAATGATTGAAAACAAGATCTTCGACGAGATTCAAATTGGCGATCAGGCTAGCCTGACGCGGGCCTTGGATCAGGACGGCGTCGAGGCGCTGGCAGTGATTACCGGCAATCTCAATCTGATCGATCTCGATCCGGGGCCTGCGGATACCTCGATGTACGGACAGGGTGGCGGGCAAACCAGTTGGTCCGCCGTGCTGTTCGCCACGCTGGCTGGTACCCGGTTGCCGGGACTGGGCTCCATCGCCCGCCATATCGACGTTCGCCTGCACCGGCCGGTGGCCATCGGCGTGCCGGTCACCGCCACGGCCACGGTGACGGAAAAACGGACCGAGACCGGCGTTGTGGTGCTCGACTGTCGGG
>JBATDL010000203.1:0-5006 GCA_049663445.1 Candidatus Competibacter sp. | reverse complement strand
TCTATCTGGAACGGGGCGCACTGAACGTCGAGCTGCTGGGGCGTGGTTACGCCTGGCTGGATACCGGCACCCACGAATCCCTGTTGGCGGCGGCCAATTTCATGCAGGTGGTCGAGCAGCGCCAGGGTCTGAAAATCGCCTGCCTGGAGGAAATTGCTTGGCGGATGGGGCTCATCGACGACGGACAACTGGCCCGGCTGGCGGCGCCGCTAGCCAAGAACGGTTATGGCCAGTATCTGCTGGAACTGCTGGAACGGAGGAGCGTACGATGAACGTCATCGTGACGGAACTGCCCGGCGTGTTGCTGCTGGAGCCGAAGGCATTCGGCGACGCGCGCGGCTTCTTTATGGAAACCTGGCAGGCGGCGCGCTATCGGGAGGCCGGCATGCCGGAGCGTTTCGTCCAGGATAACCATTCCCGTTCGCGCCGGGGCGTGTTGCGCGGTCTGCATTATCAATTGGTACAGCCGCAGGGCAAGCTGGTGTGGGTGACGCGCGGGGCGGTGTTCGACGTGGCGGTGGATATTCGCCGGGGTTCGCCGGGCTTCGGCCGTTGGTATGGCTGCGTGCTGGATGATTTGAACCACCGTCAGCTCTACATTCCACCCGGGTTCGCCCACGGGTTCTGCGTGCTGTCGGAGGAAGCAGATTTCTTCTACAAATGCACCGATTACTACCATCCACCCTCGGAGTGCGGCATCGCCTGGGACGATCCCGAGATCGGTATCGCTTGGCCGCTGCGGGAAGGGATTGCGCTGTCGGCCAAGGACCAACGCAATCTGCCGCTGGCGGCGCAGCGTCCCGAAGACCTGCCGGTTTACGAGGGCTGAGCCGTGCGTATCGCGATCATCGGTTCCAAGGGGCAGGTCGGCTGGGAGCTGACCCGTCGCGCACCCATGTTCGGTCACGAGGTGCTGGCCTGGGATCAGGATGAGCTGGATATCACCGATGCCGTTGCGGTGGACCAGATGCTGACAGCCAGCGATGCGGCCGTGGTCATCAACGCGGCGGCGTACACCGCCGTGGATCGGGCCGAGCAGGAGCCGGACCTGGCGTTCGCCGTCAACCGTGACGGCCCGGCGCATCTGGCCGCCGCTTGCGCCCGGCTGAACGTCCCGCTCCTGCATATTTCCACCGATTACGTATTCGACGGCCGCAAGATCGGCCCCTATGTCGAGGACGACCCGGCCTCGCCCCTGGGGGTGTACGGTCGCAGCAAATGGGAGGGTGACGAGGCGGTGCGCCGGCTGCTGCCCCGGCATCTGATCCTGCGGGTGAGCTGGGTGTTCGGGATTCAGGGCCAGAACTTCGTCAAGACGATCCTGCGGCTGGCACGGGAGCGTGAGGAGCTGCGGGTGGTGGCCGATCAGCGTGGCTGCCCGACCTACGCCGGCGACATCGCTGATACCCTGCTGGTTCTGGCCGGGCGTTGCGCCGAGATGGATGCCAAGGCGATGTGGGATACCGGAGCCGGCTGGGGCACCTATCATTACTGCGGCGAACCGGCCACTACCTGGCACGGTTTTGCCAGTATGATCATTGAGAAGGCGCGGACCCGCGAGTCGCTGCCGGTACGAACCGTGACCGCCATCGCCACCGCCGACTATCCGACCCCCGCCGCCCGGCCCACCAATTCGGTGCTGGACTGCGCCCGGCTGACCGCCGGGTTCGGTATCCAGCCGTGCTCGTGGCAAGAAGGATTAACCGCCATGCTGTTTGCTCTGTATGCTAGTTGATCTGGGCGAATTGCTGGTCGCGCACCAGAAACTGGCCGATGCCGACCTGCAGCGCGCCCGGCGCGTGCAGGACGGTACTGGCGAAAATCTGGACTCACTGCTGGTCAAGCTGGGCTTGGTGTCGGAGCGCGACCTGGCCGAAGCGCTGTCCGCGCAATTGAATCTGCCACTGGTGCAGCCCGCCGACTATCCCGATACCCCGGTGACCAACGGCGGGGTGCCCGCGCGTTTTCTCAAGGAGTCGCGGGCCATCCCCTTGTTCGAAGACGAGCAGGGGTTGACGGTGGCGATGGCCAACCCCACCGATGATTACGTGCTGGCGGCACTGCGGCTGGCGACCGGTAAGGACATCTTGCCGAGGGTGGCGATTCCGTCGGAGTGGGAAGTGGCTTTTGAGCGGTTGTACGGCAGCGGTCGCTCGGCCATGGGTCAGATCGTCGATTCCATCGGCCTGGCCGATAACCTGACCGATGAAGAGCAAATCCAGCACCTCAAGGAACTGGCCAGCGAAGCGCCGGTCATCCGGCTGGTCAACCTGATGACTGCTCGGGCGGTGGAGTCGCGCGCCTCCGACATTCACATTGAACCCTTCGAGAACCGGCTCAAGATTCGCTACCGGGTGGACGGGGTGCTGCGCGAGGTGGAATCACCGCCGTCGCGGCTGTCGGCGGCGGTGATCTCGCGCATCAAGATCATGGCCAAGCTGAACATCGCCGAGCGGCGTTTGCCGCAGGATGGGCGGATCCAGTTACGGGCGCAGGGCAAGGAAATCGACCTGCGCGTGTCCACCGTGCCGACCCTGTACGGCGAAAGCGTGGTGATGCGTATCCTCGACAAGGCCAGCGTGGTGCTGGATTTTGCCAAGCTGGGCTTTAGCTCGCGCACGCTCAAGCGTTTCCTGGGCGTGCTGCACCAGCCGCACGGCATCATCCTGGTCACCGGTCCCACCGGTAGCGGCAAGACCACCACCCTCTATACCGCCTTGCAGACTATCAATACCCCGGAACGCAAGATCCTCACGGTCGAAGATCCAGTGGAGTACCAACTGGAAGGCGTCAACCAGATTCAGGTCAAGGCGCAGATCAACCTGACCTTCGCCAACGCGTTGCGTGCCATCGTCCGCCAGGATCCCGACGTGATCATGATCGGTGAGATGCGCGATGTGGAAACCGCCGGCATCGCCGTGCAGTCGGCGCTGACCGGCCACTTGGTGCTGTCCACCCTGCACACCAACGACGCCGCTGGCAGCATCACCCGACTGCTCGATATGGGGGTGGATGATTATCTACTGACCTCGACCATCAACGGCATCCTGGCCCAGCGGTTGGTGCGGCTGCTCTGCACCCAGTGCCGCGAGCCGTATCCCGCTTTGCCGGAACTGGCGGATGAACTGCGATTGCACCGTTTCACCGATGCCCGCGACATCACCTTATATAAACCGGTCGGTTGCGAGCAGTGCGGTGGTACCGGCTATCGCGGGCGGGCGGCGATCATGGAATTTTTGATGATGAGCGACCCGCTGCGGCGGATGGTGCTCAAGCATGCCGATGCCGGTGAGTTGCAGGCGGAGGCGCAGAAGGGAGGCATGGATACCATGTACGAAGACGGATTGAGCAAGGCCGTGGCTGGGCTGACTACCATTGAGGAAGTGTTGCGGGTGACCAGTCAGCAAGAGCAGGAGGCGTAGCCATGCCCCGCTATCGCTATGAGGCGGTGGATGCCAAGGGTGAAATGGTGCGCGATGAGTTGGACGCAGCGACCGTGGACGCGGCGGTGGCGCGGCTACGCGATCAGGGTTTGCTGCCGCTGGCGGTGAACGAAGCCAAAGGTGGGTTCCTGCGCGGCGGTTTCGGTCAGCCGTTGTTCAGCAAACGGCGGGCATTATCGCGCAAAGCTGTCGCCCTGCTGACCCAGCAACTGGCTAGCTTGCTGCACGCCGGCATGCCGCTGGATCGGGCACTGACCATTCTGATCGGCGTGACCGAGGACGAGCAGGCCAAGCCCGTGCTGGAGCGAGTGCAGGAAAAAGTGCGTGGCGGCTCGTCCCTGGCTGACGCTCTGGAGGCACAGGGCGTGTTTTCGCGTTTCTACCTGAATATGGTCCGCGCCGGCGAGGCGGGCGGGGCGCTGGACGTGGTGCTGAAGCGCTTGACCGAGTTTCTGGAACGGTCGCAGGCGCTGCGGGAGACGGTGACTTCGGCACTGATCTACCCGATCATCCTGCTGTCGGTATCGGCGCTGTCGGTTATTATCCTGCTGACTTTCGTGGTGCCGCAGTTTCAGCGCTTGTTCGACGACGCCGGCAAGGCGCTGCCGCTGGCGACTCAGATCGTGATTGCCGTCGGTGATGGGTTCCGCTACTACTGGTGGGTGGGAGCGATTTTGTTCGTGCTGCTGTCGGCGATCGCGCGCCAGCAATTGAGCCAGCCGGAGAGCCGCGCCCGTTGGGATGGCTGGTTTTTGCGGCTGCCGCTGTTTGGCGATCTGATCGCGAAGGTGGAGACCGCGCGGCTGTCGCGGACCCTGGGAACCCTGCTTGGCAACGGCGTGTCGATGTTGAACGCCCTGGCCATCGCCCGCGAGACCTTGAGCAACCAGGTGTTGGCGGGCGCGTTGGGCGAAGTGGCCGAACACGTCAAGACCGGTCGAGGGCTGGCCGATCCGCTGCTGGAGGCGGGCCGTTTCCCCAATCTGGCGGTGCAGATGATCCGGGTCGGGGAGGAAACCGGCCAGTTGCAGGAGATGCTGCTGCAGGTGGCCGATACCTACGATGGCGAGGTGCAGACCGCCGTCAAGCGATTGCTGACCCTGCTGGAGCCGGCTTTGATTCTCGGCTTGGGCGTGATTATCGCCGGCATCATCATGTCCATCCTGGTCGCGATCCTCAGTTTGAACGAGCTGGCCTTTTGAACCCGATTGATCTCTTGGATATTGTGATTCGATGAAACGTCAAGACAGTCTTTCTCTCTCGCGTGGCTTTACTCTGATCGAACTGCTGGTGGTGCTGGTGATTCTCGGCTTGCTGGCCGGGCTGGTCGGGCCGCAGGTCATGAAATATCTGGGCGGCGCCAACACCAAGACCGCCAAGCTGCAAATCGAGGATTTCAGCACCGCGCTGGATGCGTTTCGCTTGGACATGGGGCGTTATCCCACCACCGCCGAAGGCCTGGCGGCGCTGGTCGCGCAGCCCTCCGGCGCAAATCGTTGGAACGGTCCCTATCTGCGCAAGAACCTCGTCCCCAAGGATCCCTGGGGGCACGACTATCAATAC
>JBATDL010000202.1:0-5787 GCA_049663445.1 Candidatus Competibacter sp. | reverse complement strand
GCGGATTAAATCAAACTCGGGCCAACCCCTGAGTTTTATAAAATAACCTGTTGATTTTGCTTGGCCTATGGGGGCTGCTCGAAGATCTGGATTTTCAGAGAGTTCCATCACCCGATGTGACCAAGATAAAACCCAAAACTGTCCGAACCATTGTTATAATTAAAATGCTAAAGCAGTTTTGCGGTTTTTAGTCGCATAAAAAAGACGCTACAGCACATACGCCATCTCAAAATATCGTTCAGGGGCAAGCTTCATGCCGTGTGGGAAAGTTTATAATAATTTGATGATGATGGTTTTTTCTGGGTGTATGGCGACAGTGGGCCAAGCGCGTGCCGCGTCACCCGATCTAACTCAACTCAGCATCGAAGACCTTATGAGCATCGAAGTGGTTTCCGCGACCAGACTCGTGCAAAGCTTACTGGACACGGCAGCGGCGGTTTTCGTCATCACCGCCGAGGATATTCGGCGGTCGGGGGCAACCAATGTCATGGAAGCATTGCGGCTCGCGCCGGGAGTGGAAGTGGCTCGTATTGATTCCAGCCGTTGGGCCATCACCATCCGCGGTTTTAACGGCCGCTTTGCCAATAAGCTGCTGGTTTTGATTGATGGTCGTTCGATCTACAATCCGCAATTTTCCGGCGTGTATTGGGAATTGCAGGATCTGTTCCTGCCCGATATCGAACGAATTGAAGTGATTCGCGGTCCTGGCGGCAGCCTGTGGGGCGCCAACGCCGTCAATGGCGTCATCAACGTCATCACCAAGAACAGTCAGGACACGCAGGGCGGCTTGGTGGCGCTGACTGCCGGTAACGAAGAGCGGGCCATTGCTGGAGTTCGCTATGGCGGCAAGCTGGGCGATAACACCCAGTATCGGGTTTACGGGCAGTTCACCGAGCGCGATGGTCTGGTAACCCCAGATGGCCGTGACGCGAGCGATGACTGGAGCATCGGCAAGGGCGGATTCCGTCTGGATTGGACGCCATCGGCCCAGGATAAGGTCGCCGTGCAAGGCGATCATTATGAGGGGAATTTTGATCAGAACTATGTATTTCCTACCCTGGTTTCAGCGTTTTCCGAGCAGCAGTTAGCGAAGGTCGATGCCTCGGGCGGTAGTGTGCAGGCGCGCTGGGAGCATCAGTATTCCGCAACATCGCAGATGGGGCTGCAAGTGTATTACCAGTATGCGGATCGTAAAGAACCGCTTTACATTGCTGACACAGATACGTTTGATTTGGATTTTCAGCATAATTTCGCGTTGGGTGATCGACAGGAAGTCGTCTGGGGATTGGGCTATCGGCGCAATGGGGATCGATTCACCGATACCGCGCTCGCAACCGTTGATCCTAACAGCGCAACGACCGAGTTGCTTAGCGCTTTCGTTCAGGATCAAGTCGACCTGATTCCGGAGCAATTGCGCTTGACGGCCGGCCTCAAGCTTGAGCACAACGATTACACGGGTTGGGAATGGCAGCCCAGTATTCGGATGTTATGGACGCCGCATCCCGAACATCGTGTTTGGGCGGCGATATCGCGAGCCGTTCGTACCCCTTCGCGTGGCGAGGAGAATGCACAAACGAGTTTGTATGTTATGCCGCCATCCCCGTTGACGGGTAATCTACCAACATTGATTACGCTATCTGGAAACAATCAACTCAATGCTGAAGAACTCATCGCTTACGAAATCGGCTACCGTGCGCGGTTGGCCGAGCAGTTTTCCGTGGATGCTACCGTCTTCTATAACGATTATAACCAAGTGGTCGGTGCAGTTCCAGGAACGCCATATCTGGAAACCGGAGTCATTCCGCCCTATCTGGTGGCGCCAATAAAGTTACAAAATACTCAATCGGGTTATAATACTGGATTTGAGTTGGCGACGGATTGGCGCCCGACACAAACTTGGCGGCTGCAACTTGCCTATTCGTATTTGCATAGCGATATCAGGCAGCCCAATGATCCACTCGATCATAGTGCTAACCTGAATCAGATTTCATTGCTTTCATCCTGGAATTTACCGAATGATCTTGAACTGGATGCCTGGGGGCGCTACGTCAGCAATGATGGCACAATTCCCACGTTGTCTCCGTTCAACAGGGTTAAGATCGACCCGTATTTCAGTCTGAACCTGCGCCTGGGATGGCGGCCCCGCAAGGATTTGGAGTTTTCGCTAGTCGGCGCCAATTTGTTGGATAAAGGCCACCTGGAGTTTATGCAGGAAGCCTACACGTACCCAGTTGAAGTCCAACATAGCCTGTATGGCCAAATAAAGTGGTCGTTTTAAGCGGATTACGGATTGTGCCAGCGGCGCCATCGCAGGTTGGCAAGGGCGAATGAAGCACCTATGCCGCTGGCTTACTTTTCTGATTGCGGCACTGTTGACGAGGCCGCTTTGGTCGGAAGCTTACAGTGAATACGCGGTCAAGGCGGCCTATCTATACAACTTCGCCAAATTCGTCGAGTGGCCGCCTGGGGCGTTCTCAAAAAACGATGCGCCGCTGGTCATTTGTATTGCCGGCGATAATCCATTTGGCGATACACTGACGGTGATTTCTAACAAAACCGTCGATAACCATCCGGTGGAGGTGCGCAATACCTCGGTGATGGCGAGTTTCGATCGATGCCATATCATATTCATCAGTCGGGCGGAACAAGGGCGATTCAAGACCGTACTGGCGAAGCTTGCTCGCCTGCCGATCCTGACCGTCAGCGATATCAGCGGCTTTGCTCAATTTGGCGGTATGATTGAGCTGTTTGAGGCTGAGCAGCGCATCCGGTTTAACATCAACATCAACGCCGCCCGTCAGGCTAATCTTAGGCTGAGTTCGCAATTGCTCAAGCTGGCCACCATCGTGAACTAAGGCCGGAAGAAATTGATGATCGCCTTTGACAATCTGTCGATAAAAAACAAATTAATGGTGGTCATGCTGCTGACCAACGCCTTGGTATTGTTGGCGGTCGGCGTGGCGCTCGCCGTCAACGAAACCTTTTCCCAGCGCAGAGTTGCCCAGGCTCAGCTTGTGACGCTGGCCAACGTCATTGGCGCCAATACGGCTTCCGCCCTGCTCTTCAACGACATCAAGGCCGCCGAGCAAAATCTGGCGGTGTTGCGCGCCAAATCCGATGTGCCCTATGCCGTCATCGATGATCCCGAGAATAAAATGTTGGCCGAATATCGGGCAACCGAATTGACCGACAAGCAACGAGACCAGATACGCCGATGGGGGGCGGAACTGGATGGGCACGATGAAAAACAGAGGATGGATAGCGAGCAGGTGACACTTAGCGAGGGTAATTTTTTCGGCGGCCAGGGCCGAATGCTGGTCGTCAAAGTCCCGATCCAGCAGGATGGCCAGACGCTTGGCTGTGTCGTGATCTATTCGGATTTGCGGGAACTGAGTGAAAATCTGAACCGCTATTACTGGATCATCGCTGGGTTGCTGGTCGCTTCACTGGTGTTGGCGACGCTGCTGGCCGCGCGATTTCAGGCCGTGATTTCCGGGCCGATCCTGCAATTGCGCAGCGCCATGCGCGAAATCGCCAAAACCCGTGATTATGCCGTTCGGGTGCTACGCGCCAGCGATGACGAATTAGGCGCGTTGGTGGATGGATTTAACGGCATGCTGGCCCAAATTCAGCGCCGTGACGCCGAATTGGCCCATTACAGCGCGGGTCTGGAAGCGGAAGTCGCGGCGCGCACGCTCGATCTTTCCGCCGCCAATACCGAATTACGCCACCTGGTTGACGAACTGAGCGTGGCCAAGGAGCGGGCTGAGGCCGCAAGTCGGGCGAAATCCCAATTCCTGGCCAACATGAGCCACGAAATCCGTACCCCCATGAACGGTATTCTGGGCATGGTGGATTTATTGATGGAAACCGAGTTGCAATCCAAGCAACGCCATTTTGTGGAGATTGTCCATCAATCGGGCGTCAATCTGCTGAATGTTATCAACGATATACTGGATTTTTCCAAGATCGAATCCGGCAAATTGGAGCTGGAATCCATTGGCTTCAATTTGTTGGAGCAGGTCGAGGAAACAGTGACTTTGTTCGCGGAACAGGCGCAGCGCAAGGATCTGGAACTAGCGTGCTCGCTCCCGCCAAAACCGGTCGTCGTCTCCGGGGATCCCGTTCGTCTGCGCCAAATCCTCGCCAATTTGCTCGGCAACGCGATCAAATTTACCGAGCGCGGCGAAGTGATCGTGGGAGTGACCGTGATCGAACAGAGTACTGCCACTTATCGCCTGCGCTTCGAGGTTCGTGATACCGGGATCGGCATTTCCGAAGAGGCACGGCAGAATATTTTCAATGCGTTCGATCAGGCCGACGGTTCCACCACCCGCAAATACGGCGGCACCGGTTTGGGCTTGACGATTGTGAAGCAACTGGTGGCGATGATGGGGGGCGAGATTGCTGTGAACAGCGTCGTTGGCCAGGGTTCAAGTTTCTGCTTTGTTCTGGAATTTCAGCGTGCTCTCAACGAAGCAGCGGTATGGGAAGCCGAAATATTGTGTGATATTAATGGCTTGCGCGCGCTTGTTGTGGATGACAACCGTACCAACCGGGAAATTCTGAACCACCTGCTCGGCGCCTGGGGCATGCGCAGCGACAGTGCGGTCGATGGCCCCGAAGCCTTGCGCTTGCTGGGCGAGGCACGCCAGGGCGGCGATCCCTATGCGGTTGCCTTGCTGGATGGAATCATGCCGGGGATGAGTGGGCCGGATCTGGCGCTGGCCATCCGTAATGAACTGCAACTACACGATATAAAATTGATTTTGTTGACATCGGTGACATTTCGAGGTGATCAATACGACAAGGCCCGTCAGGCGTGCGCCTTGCACATGCATAAGCCCGTGCGCGAGGCGGCATTGCGCCGGTGCTTGTGCAAGCTACTCAAAAATACGGATTCCGGCCGACCGCAGTCGGAGGGAGAAAGCGGCCTGACCGTGCCGCAGCGCTTGCGCTTCCCCGGCGCCCGCGTTCTGTTGGTCGAGGATAACCCCGTCAATCAGGAGGTGGCGGGCACGATGCTGACCCAGGCGGGCTGTAAAGTGGATATCGTCGGCAACGGCCAGGAAGCCGTCGATCAACTCGCCCGGCATGCCTATGATGTCGTGCTGATGGATTGCCAAATGCCGGTCATGGACGGCTTCCAGGCCACGGCGGTCATTCGGGCGCGTGAACGCTCCGGCAGCGGCTCGGGCGCATCGCCGCGCCTTTCCATCCTTGCGGTGACGGCCCATGCGATTCGCGGCGACCGGGAGCGTTGCCTGGCGGCCGGAATGGACGACTATCTGTGTAAGCCGTTCGTCTGGAAAGAACTGGCGACGGTACTGAAGCGCTGGTTACCGGCCTTTGCGCAAACCGTGGATCAGATGGCCGGCGAGGTGACTGTCGCGGCGCCAACGCGTGGTGAAGCGCTGCCCATCGAGCCTGCCGTCATGACCCCAGATCACTCACCGGCGGTACTGGACGTGGCAGTGTTGGAAAGCATTCGAAAGATGCAGCAGAACGGGTCGCCGAGGCTGATGGAGCGATTGATCGATTTGTATCAACGCAGTGCCTCGACCCTGCTGGAGCAGTTACGCGGCGCGGCGAATACTGGAGGGAACGAAGGATTGCGGATAGCGGCGCATACTCTGAAATCCAGCAGCGCCAACATAGGGGCGATACGGATGCAGAAGTTGTGCAAAGATCTGGAAAGCATCGCGCGGGCGGGGTCGGTGCCGGATGCGCCAGACCATGTCGCGGCCATTGAACAGGAATTCGCCAGGGTCCGGGCCGCGCTGCAGG
>JBATDL010000201.1:0-1693 GCA_049663445.1 Candidatus Competibacter sp. | reverse complement strand
TTCGATCTGGTGGATACCTGGAACCAGCGTTCCATCGGTGGTTGCACCTACCATGTTCAGCATCCAGGTGGCCGCAATCCCGACACTTTCCCCGTCAATGCCAACGAGGCGGAGGCGCGGCGCTTCGCCCGATTCTGGCCGTATGGTCACACCCCAGGGTCGATAGTAGCGCCGGCCGAGGAGCCCAACCCCAACTTTCCGTGTACCTTGGATTTGCGGCGGCAGGGGAATTGATGTTGGATCTCCAAGGCTGATTCCCGCCGGCTGGCGATGGCTCGATCATCGCCGGCCAGCGGGTTTTCATCCGGCTGAATCGGGATTGCCGGAGGAATGGTTAAGGCACAAAGCATCTCATTATTGATATTTTATGCAAGACATGGTTTACAGTTAGAATGATTGTTAAGGCGTCGGAACCAGACAGAATCTACACTTTTCATTCAAGTGTTCGTTTTGGCCAGCAATATGGTGATGATGATGGTTATAAGATCATTCTCCGTTGTAAAGGGCGCCCATCTTGGCATGGAATCGAAACAGCAATTATCCCGTGTTGATGAGAAGAATGATGACGCGAAGGCCAAGAGTTTTGGGACTCGCCTGCGGTGGCTTCGCGAGCAACGTCTAAAGGTGAACCGCCGGTACTCGGTACGGCAGACCGCCGAGCGGATCGGGGTAGAGCCGACCTACCTGAGCAAGATCGAGCGGGGGGAGGTTTACCCGCCGACGGAGTATACGGTGCGGCGGTTGGCGGCGGATCTGGGGGAAGATGCGGACTTGCTGCTGGCCATGGCGGGCTTGGTGGCCAGCGACGTGCTTGAGGTCATCGCCAAGCGGCCGGTTCTGTTCGCCGAGATGATTCGAGGATTGGGCGACGTGTCCGACCAGGAGTTGTCCGCCTTGGTGCATAAGGTTCGCAACGGCGTCTGTTAGGATCGCATTCGCCCCGCCGGGCGGGCTCCGCTTGACTTCCAGGTTTCCGACATGCGCGGGTGATGAATGAAAGTCGTTCAGAGCTGGGATGACGGGGTTGTGGATGATATCCGGCTGGCGGATTTGCTGCGCCGCCGCCAGGCCAGTGCCACTTTCAATCTCAATCCCGGCTTGCACCAGGCGGGGCGTTCCTTGAGTTGGTGTTATGGCGACAAGGAGGTATGGCGACTCGGCCGCGACGAACTGGTCGAGGTCTACGCCGGCTTCGAGATCGCCAATCATTCCCTGAGCCATCCCAACCTGCCCGATTTGTCTCCCGCCGATCTGGAACGTGAGGTGCGAGACAGTCGACGCATCCTGCAAGCGTGGTTTCAGCAGCCGGTGCGCGGTTTTTGCTATCCTTTCGGCGGGCTCAATCCGGCGGTGAAGGAGGTGGTGCGCGCCGCCGGTCATGGCTACGCCCGCACCGTGACCGAATGCGAGCCGGTGTTTCCACCAGCCGATCCCTTCGAATTCGGAGTCAGTTGCCGGTTTGTCGATCCCTTGTTCTGGACCCGTTACGAACGCGCCAAGGCGTTAAACGGCATGTTTTTCTTCTGGGGCCACAGCTACGAACTGCTCGATGAGTCGATGTGGGCCGATCTGGAACATAAAATCGCCCGCATCAGCGCCGATCCGGCGGCGGAATGGGCGAGCATCGAGCGATTGTTCTGAGCGCCCCCGCGTCGGTGCGTGCTCATTCATGACCTGGGTTTGTCCCACCCGA
>JBATDL010000200.1:0-7879 GCA_049663445.1 Candidatus Competibacter sp. | reverse complement strand
GTCCAGCGCTTGCCGCACCAGCGCCCGGTTCGTCTCCAGGTCGCCATTGCCGGCGTGGCGAGCCAGCTTGGCGGCCCGTTCCAGTTGCGCCGGGGTCAACTGTTCGTGGGCGGCGATCCGCGCCAGCCAGTCGTCCTCCCCCGCCCAATCACCGAGATGGTGGCGGGCGATCTCGATCCGCACCGACGGCGGCGGGGTCGAGAAGCGGATCGAATAATCGAAGCGCCGCAGATAGGCCCGGTTCATCGAATCGGCGTCATTGGTGAGCCACAGCGCCGGCGCCGGGTTGTGTTCCAGGGTGCGATTCATCCACGCCTTGCCGGCGGTGGCGCCGTCGCCCCGCCCGCCGAACAGCCGGTCGAAGGGGTCGCGCTCGAACACGTCTTCCACCTCGTCGAACAGCAGCAGGGCGCGATCGCGCCGGGCCAGCAGCCGCTGACCCAGGTTGAAGGCCCGCAGCCGCCGCTCGCCCCGGAGGGGGTCGCCATCCTCGTCGGCGTAATCGACTTCGTACAGTGCCGCGCCCACCGCTTCGGCCAGCACGGCGGCGTATTCGGTCTTGCCCACGCCGGGCGGGCCGTACAGCAACAGGTTGGTGCCGGGGATTTTGTGTTGCAACGCCGCCCGCAACAGGCCGGACGCCGCCGCCGTGTCCCTGGCGAGATGCGGAAAATTGGCCAGGCTCAGGGTGCGCCGGGGCGAGCGCTTGAGGAAGCAGGCCATCAAGCCCTCGGCGTCGGTGTGGACGCTAAACAGGCGATTCGGCAGGTCCCGCCGAATGCTGATCTTGTCTTCCAGATCGACGCAGGTCGGCACGACCTCGATCAGGCCGGTGGTGGACAGCAGGGCGCTGGGACTCAACGCCGCGCGGATCTCCTCTTGCGGCAAGCCGGTCAAGCGCGCCAGTAGCTTATGCAGCAGCCGGGTCGGCATGGCGCACGACTGTGCCGCGATGGCCTGATGGAAGGCGCGATCCCCGTGCAGTAGCGTGCTAAAGCACAGCACAGCTTGATCGGCCAGCGTCAGGCCCAGCAATTCGGCGAGCCAGCCGATGTTGCGCACCAGCGGCAGGTCCGGGTCCACGGGAATCCGCGCCAGTTCCGCGCGCCGCTGCTGGAGCCGTTGGAGGCATTGCTCCGGCGACCGCCGGCGCTGCTCCTCGTCTTCGTCTTCGTCCTCGTCCGCCTCGTCCGACCCGGCGACATCGAGTGCGGTCAGGCCGGTCAGGGCGAGGAATTCGTCGTTGTCCCAATGCCCGGAATGATGAAACCGGTGACGACGGTGTCCGGTTCGCGCCCCCTGGAGCAGCAGGGCGAGGTCGATGAGCCAGCGGCCCAGCAAGGCCCGATAGGCGGCGGTGTCGTCGTCGTCCAGCGCGGTGAAAGCGGCGACGGGACTGACTTGCAGATAACGGGGTAGGGTCATGAGGAGCTCCGATCAGGTTAGGGAACGGAGCAAAGAATATGATGAACACCCGACAGGATGCGTCGGCTTAACCTTGGCCGTGTGCACGACAGCACGGAGGAATGTCACGCGCTCTCATCCGACACAACCCGTCGCACAAATAACGTATTCTGATAGAAATATGCTGATATTTGGGTGGCTACTCGATACCGCCCGAGCCACCCCCACTCACCCCACTCACTCACCCGAAGGATATCGCCATGCCCCGCAAATCGACGCTGGACCCCCAAATGAAGGCCCTGCTGGACAACCTCAATCTCGACGACAGCGATAACGAACTGCTCGCCGAACCCACCGAAGACGCCGCCGATCGCCTGCGCACCCTGCACCAGCGGCTGACCAACGGCCGGGAAAACGCCTTGCGGCCTGGGATGCTGGCGGTGTGGAAGCCGGGCCTGAAAAACCGCCGGTTTCCGGCTTACGGCCAGCCGGCCATGGTGGTCGAAGTGATCGATCCGCCCCTGATCGATCACGAAGACGAAGCCGGGTCGCCCTACTATCGGGAGCCGCTGGGTTTGCTGCTGGGCATCCTGCATCAGGATGGCGATTTCTTCGTCTACCATTTCGACCCTCGCCGGTTTCAGCCTCATGAGGATCCCGGGACCCCGATCCGTTAGCCGCCTCATCGGGCGCCGCTGGGCGATGCCCGATCCCCCACTGCCCCCTCAGCAAGACGACCCGTCATGAAAGAAGACGCCATCACCACCTTCAACCGCCGCTTGGGCATCCTGGCGATGTTCAAGGGTAGCGAGTCGCTGACCACCCAGATGATCTTCAAGCGCTTGCAGGGCACCGCCGAGGAAATGGACGAACGCTCGGTGCAGCGTGCCCTGGCGCTGCTGAGCGATGCCGGCTTTCTGGAAGTCGTGAATCCCGGCGCCAAGCCCTTGCAATGGCGCTGGCCCAAGGGCAAGAAATTCATGACCCTGCCCCGCTTGTCCGATCAGGAGGTACTGGCGTTCCGGCTGCTGGAGCTGTTTTTGAAGCCGCTGCTGCCCCAGGAATCCTACCGGGCGCTGCGGCCCTATTTCGAGACCGCGCGCGGCGAACTCGGTCAGATGTCGTTTTGGGCACCGGTCAAAAAATGGGAGACGAAGGTGCGCGTCATTCCGCCGGCCCAGCCGCTGCTGCCACCGGAACCACCGATCGCGCTGGCGTCGGAGGACGCGCGGGAGGACTGGCGCCGCCATCAGAAGCAGGTGCGCGATGCCGTATTGACGGCCTTGTTCGAGAACAAGCAATGCGTCATCGACTACCAGCAGCTCTGGCGGGATGAACCGGCGCACTGGACGATTCATCCGCTGGTTTATCTGCAACGCGGGCCGGCCTTTTACCTGCTGTGCACCATCGACGACTACGCCGACGTGCGGCAGTTGGCGATGCATCGGATGCTATCGGCGACAGTGCTGGACGCCAAGGCCCGCCGACCGGCCGGCTTCGACCCGGATCGGGAAGTGGAGCGCAGTCAGGGCATGGGTGGCGGTGGCGAACCGTTGCAGCTGATGGCCCGGTTCTGGAAACGCGCCGGGCTGCATCTGCTGGAAACGCGCTTGGCCACCGATCAGGTAGTGGAGGACGAGGACGACAGCCATTTCCGGCTGACCGCCACCGTCAACGACACCGCGCAACTGCGCTGGTGGTTGCTGTCGTTCGGTTCCAAGGTGGAGGTATTGGAGCCCGCCGGTTTGCGGGAGGAGATGGCGAATCAAGCGTATTGGATGAATCGGCTGTATTCGAGGCCAAATCCGCCGCCGGAGGGTGCGCCCGATACCGATCTGTCATGATTCGGTTATGGCGAATTCAGCCAGTTTTCCATTCAATCGCCAGCGGATCGCGGAAAGGCGGAAAGCAAGAGGCTTGCGCATGAACGAAACCGAACTTTTGGCGATTCTCGCCCGTGGCGAGGACAGCCGACATCAGTTCAAGGAAAACATCAGCAACGTGGATTCATTGGCCGCCGAATTGGTGGCATTCTCCAACTCCGGCGGCGGCCTGTTGATCGTGGGCGCGAACGATGCCGGCGAAGTACTGGGGTTGACCGCCACCGATATCGGTCGCTTGAATCAATTGCTCTCCAATGCAGCATCCCAGTCGGTGCGTCCGCCCATCCATCCGATTTCGCTCAATATCCAGACGGCATGGGGCCTGCTCATGGTGATCCAGACCCCAGACGGTCTGAATCGGCCCTACACCGATAATCAGGGGCGGATTTGGGTTAAGAGCGATGCCGACAAGCGGCATATGACTGCCCGTGAGGAAATGCAGCGGCTGTTTCAGCAAGCCGGACTGATTTATGCCGACGAAGTCCCGGTTTCGGGGACCACGGTCGCGGATATCGATCGTCGAGCGCTGCGAGGAGTACTTTGAAAACCGCTATCGGGAACCGCTGGAGGAGACCGATCAGTCCCTGGAGCAGTTGTTACGGAATATGGGGCTGGCTCGCGATGGCGTGCTGACTCTGGCGGGGTTGTTGTTGTTCGCTAAAAAGCCGGAGCGGTTTCGCCCGGCCTTCATGCTCAAAGCGGTGGCCCTTCCCGGCCACGAGTTGCACGAGACCCGCTCTTCCACTGGGTAATCGGGTTAACATGGACTTCAAATGGTTCCGCCAACGCCGCCAGGGTCTTGTCGCCCTTGAGCGCCGCCAAGGCCACCTTGGCCTTGAAGACCGCCGAGAGCTTTCTTCTCATTCTTTTCATCTCTGTTCTCCGGTGTCGGCCCCGTGAAGGGCCGGTGATTGGAACAGAAAATCCACTTAAGCAGGCGTCCTATTTTCCGGGGCCACCTCTCTAATCATTGCAGGTCGCTACACTTAACCCGTCTAAGCTGATAATTAACATTATGAAATATAACATTTTAATCCGTGATACCCGACATACTGGCTTTAAGTGGCGACGAATCGGCACCGCCGAAACGTATCCGGAAGCCGGACGTACTGCGGTGCAATTCGCGAAGCCGTTTGTTGAGGTGAAAATCGTCAGCACAACCGAATATGTCAACCTGCTAATCGACGGCAAAATTAAGCGGGAATGGCCTACAAAGAAGTGTTAGAACCGTTATAAGCAGAAGCCGAGCACCCGCGAAGCCGGCTGCTCGGAACGCCAGAAGGTAACGTCGCGTCATCACCAAGTCGAAAATTCAAGATTATTTCCTAAGTGCCTACTTATGTAGGTTAGATTGCACATCGCCTCATCGACGGCGGGCCGCCATCTATAGAGCCACCCTCGCCACCACCAGCGACAGATTATCCTTCGCCCCATGCACCCAAACTGCGTCCCGCCAAACCTTGGCCTGCGCCGTCACCTCCAGCAACGGATCGAACAAATCCCACAGCTTTTCTTCCCCGATCTCGTCATGGATGCCATCGCTGCACAGCATCAACGTATCTCCCGGTTCCAGCGTGACCATGACCCGATGGATGGCGAAGTCCCCATCCTCGTGGTCGGCGCTCAAGACATGCGCCAGCATCCCATAAATGCTGGCGTATTCCGTATCCGGCGACGCTTCGCCTCGGTCGATCATGCCCTGCAAGACCGTGTGATCCTTGCTCAGCCGCCGCCATCGCCCTTCCCGGCTCACCTGATACACCCGCGAGTCACCCACGTTCAGTATAGCCGCCCGTTGGCCCCGAACATGCGCGACCGCGAGGGTGGTCGCCGCGCCGAAAGTTTTCGGATGATCGGCCAGTTTCTCGGCCAGTCGAGCCTGCGCCTGTCGCACATGCCGGTGGGCAATAAACCCCTCCTGAAGCCATTCCGGGTGATCTCGAGCCGCCTTGGCGAGTTCCTCCAGCACGATCCGGCTGGCCTGTTGCGGCGCGATCCGGGAATCGCCACCACTGGCCGCCACCCCGTCGGCGACCGCCAGCAGCGCCTCGTCCGACGCCAGGGACAATGCGGTGATCGGTAACACGGGAACCTGATAAATGGCGCCGTCGATCAGAATACAGTCCTGCTGCCGACGGCAGACTTTGCCTCGGTGCATGGTATAGGCGAGCGTCAACATCATGCCGAATCCTGCGTTGCCGGAGGGGCGATTTTCTCAAGGGCACATTTTATTCGAGGAAACCCGGACCCCGCCCGACGGCGCCGGGTGGGTCTTTACCCAGCCACCGACCCATTCGGTTAGCGGCCTTCGCGAACAATCCACCCCGCCAAGCGACACTGGGCGTCGCCTCCTGCCGGTCACAACCATCGCGACCGCCACGACCCTTGGCGGTTTCCTCCAACTCACCGATGCTACGGCGGGGTCTCCGCCAAAAACCCCGCCAGCCGCACCAGCGCCAGCGTATCCCGACCACAAGATTCGGCCAGGGCCACCCGCAGCTCGGCGCACCGCTCGATGGGAGTCTCGGGGTGATACAGTTCTCGCCAAGCACCGCTGGCCGCGTTGCCATCACCAATGGCGAGTTCACCGTAATCCAAATCGGGCGCTATCGTCGGCAACATCGCCTTGAGCGACCCGCTTCCTTTCATCGCGGGGTGGCAGTAGTACCGTTCGGTCAGGGGCTTGAGATCGATCACCCGCGCGATCAGGGCGGTAAGGACCGGCACAAGGTCGGGATAGGTCTGGGCGAGTTCCCGGAGCCGTCCGACCTCGAAGCTCCGGTTGTAGACGAACACCGGCCCGGCATCGCCCACCGTGTCCAGCACAGGGTCTTGGCGAAGGCGCGGCGCGGGTCGTCCCCGCCCTCGGCCAAAAAGGCATGGTGCGCCAGTTGGCCGAGGGCGGTTTCGACGTGACAGGACCATTGCACCGCACCACCAGTTGTTGATAGGGTCGCGTCCCAGCCCACAGCGGCACCGCCACCTGCATCGATTCGAAGTCCAGGTAATAGCGCGGATACGTCAAGCGCTTCAGGAGCACCGCCGCCGCCGGATCGCGCTCGACCGTCCCCGACTGAATCACTCGCGCAACCCGGGTCTGCCTGGACGTCAGCGGAGTGTCGGCCGGGATGTCGCGCACATCCGGGCGATGGACGGCCAGCCACAACCGTTTCGGACATTGCCGGAACGCTTGCAGCCAGGATTTGGACAGACCGTGAGCCATGGGGAGACCTCTGCGTGAGGCTTCAGGGGACGGTCGCAGCATAAATTCAGTAGCCGACAGGTTGCGTCGGATCGGAGGGCTTTAGGCGAGGAACTGGTTTCGAGACTGATTCACGAAGGCGAAGAGCCGCTTGACTCGCCAAATATCGTATTGATTTTCCAGGTAGCCATACGCTAAGGGCAACCCGTTCGCAGCGGGGCGCCGGTGAATTATTTCCCCACCCGCAACAGACCGCTCAAACCCTGTTGGTCGAGGAAAATGTTGGCGTGCTCCCGAATGGCAGCGGCATTGTCCATCTGCATCGCCTCGGCGAGAATATCCTGGGCGACGTCATAGCGAATGCTGCGGATCATCCACTTGATCTTGAGCAGGCTGCCCAGATTCATGCTCAGACTGTCCACGCCCATCGCCATGAGCAGCAGGGCGGACGCCGGATCGCCGGCCATCTCGCCACACACGCCGACCGGCTTGCCAGCGGCCTGGCCACCCTCGACCACTTGGCGGATCGCCATGAGCACGGCCGGATGCAGCGGGTCGTACAGCTTGGCGACCCGGTCGTTGTTGCGGTCCACCGCCAGCAGGTACTGAGTCAGATCGTTGCTGCCGACGGAGACAAAATCCACCATCTGCATCAACCGGTCGATCTGATACACCGCCGACGGTACTTCCACCATGATGCCGACCCGTGGCGTTTGAACCGGTACCCCGTCCTCCCGCAGTTCCTTCTCGGAACAACGCAATAGATCCAGCGCCTCGCTCAACTCGCCGACGCTGCCAATCATCGGAAACAGGATCGCCAGGTTGGGATAGACCGCAGAGGCCCGCAGCATTGCCCGCAACTGCGTTTTGAACAGGTCGGGCTGGTCCAGGCTGATGCGGATGCCGCGCCAGCCCAGAAACGGGTTCTGCTCATTGATGGGAAAATACGGCAGCGGCTTGTCGCCACCCACATCCAGGGTGCGCAACACCACCGGATGCGGTTCCATGATCCGTAGCACCCGGGTGTAGATGGTGGCCTGTTCTTCCTCGCCGGGGAAGCGGTCACGCAGGAAGAAATGCAGCTCCGAGCGATACAGCCCCACCCCCTGCACCCCGCTGTTGCGGGCGGCGGCGATGTCGGCGAACAGACCGGAATTGGCGTGCAGTTCCAGGCGATGGCCATCCGGCGTCTCGGCTGGTAGATCGCGCAGGTGCTGCAAGCCGCGCGACAACTCGGCCTCCTCGGCGATCAGCTTCAGATATTCCTGACGCAGCGCCGGACTGGGCTGGATGCAAACCCGCACCGTGTAGCCGTCCACCGCCACCTCGCGGCCGTGCAAGCGGCCTGGCGGCAGGTTGCTGACGCCGAACACCGCCGGCACCCCCAACC
>JBATDL010000199.1:0-5112 GCA_049663445.1 Candidatus Competibacter sp. | reverse complement strand
ATGCCGTTGCCGCCAGGCGTTACGGATCTCCTCAAGGGCCGCTGCGTCGGCGTCCGGACCCAGCGCCTTCAATTCCGCCTGCAGGTTGCCACCCAGCACGATGTCGGTACCACGACCGGCCATGTTGGTCGCAATCGTCACCGTGCCGGGCTGGCCGGCCTGGACGATGATTTCCGCTTCCCGCTCGTGCTGCTTGGCGTTTAGGACCTGATGGGGAATCTTTTCCTTGTCCAGCAAAGTGGCTAGCAGTTCCGAGACTTCGATGGAGGTGGTGCCGACCAGGGTCGGCTGGCCGCGCTTGCGGCAGTCGCGGATGTCTTCCAGCACCGCCTCGAATTTCTCCGGTGGGGTCAGGAACACCAAATCGCCCATATCCTTGCGCACCATTTGTAGATGCGTGGGCACCACGATGACTTCCAGGTCGTAGATCTGCTGGAACTCGAAAGCCTCAGTATCGGCGGTGCCGGTCATGCCGGCCAGCTTCTGGTACAGGCGGAAGTAATTTTGGAAGGTAATCGAGGCCAGCGTCTGGTTTTCGGCCTGAATCGGCACCTCTTCCTTGGCCTCGATGGCCTGATGCAGACCGTCCGACCAGCGCCGGCCGGGCATGGTGCGGCCGGTGAATTCATCGACGATGATGACCTCGCCGCCGCGCACGATATACTCGACGTCCCGGTGAAACAGGGCGTGCGCGCGCAGACAGGCGTTCACATGGTGAAACACTCCCAGGTTGGCGGCATCGTACAAGCTCTCGCCGCCGTGCAGCAGCCCCGCCTCCAGCAGCAGATCCTCGACCCGCTGATGGCCGTCTTCGGTCAGGTAGACCTGCTTGGCCTTTTCGTCCACCCAGTAGTGGCCCGGCCCTTCTTCTTCCTTCTGGCGGGTCAGACGAGGCACGATTTCATTGACCCGGCGGTACAGTTCGGAGCTTTCCTCGGCGGGACCGGAGATGATCAGCGGCGTGCGCGCCTCGTCGATCAGGATCGAGTCCACCTCGTCCACCAGTGCGTAGTGCAACTCCCGTTGCACCTTTTGCTCCAGGCCGAAAGCCATGTTGTCGCGCAGGTAATCGAAGCCGTATTCGTTATTGGTGCCGTAGGTGATATCGGCGCCGTAGGCGATACGTTTCTCCTCCGGGTTCATGCCAGCGACGACCACATCGACGCTCATGCCCAGAAAGCGGTAAATCTGGCCCATCCAGTCGGCGTCGCGACGAGCCAGGTAGTCGTTGACCGTGATCACATGCACGCCCCGTCCGGTCAGGGCGTTCAGGTACACCGGCAGGGTCGCCACCAGGGTTTTGCCCTCGCCGGTGCGCATTTCGGCGATCTTGCCTTCGTGCAGCACCATGCCGCCGATCAACTGCACGTCGAAATGCCTCATTTCCAGGGTGCGCTTGCTGGTTTCGCGCACCACCGCGAACGCTTCCGGCAGCAGCGCATCGAGCTTTTCGCCTTGAGCCAAACGGCTCTTGAATTCGTCGGTCTTGGCGCGCAAGTCCGCATCGCTCAACGCCGCGATACCGGATTCCAGTGCGTTGATGCGCTCCACCTCCTTGCGCATGCGGCGGATCACACGATCGTTGCGGCTACCAAAAATGGTTTTCAGAATATTCATCAAATTTTCTCGCGAAACTATGGGTTAACCTGCCAATCTTCCACTATCAAACCGGGTATGCGGGTAAATCTCGCGGGTGTTGTGAGTGACGACAACCAAGCCATGGGCGCGAGCGATGGCGGCGATTTGCAAGTCGTAAGGGCCAATTGGCTTACCTTGGCGAGCCAGCGCGGCGCAGATGCCGCCGAAATGCTCGGCGGCATCATCGTCAAAAGGCAGGCCAAGGATATTGGCAAAGAATTGGCGCAATTGCGCTTGATTCTCCGCTACTCGCTGACTTTTGTGGGCGCAAAACCATAATTTGGCTTTGACTGGCGTACAAAGCCAAATATAGCCTTCGCCAACCAATACAATATGCTGAGTGATTGACTCAGCATATTTCAGCCAGGCGATACAGGCATTGGTATTCAGCAAATAACGATTCATTCCAAGCTTTCTCGTGATGCATCAACACCCAAGTGATCGTCGGTAATATCGTCAGGAAAATCATCGCTTAGTGTACTCGCCATGCCATGCACCCACTGCTCCCAGTTTTGCGAGTGGGATTTAGTTGATTTCACCGGAAAAACAATAAGTTCTACCTCTTGGCAGTCGGCAAATTCAGGAGGCAGGTCAACCTGGACATGCAAACTGTTCAAAGGTTGGATAATACAGTGCGCGTACATGATGTTATCTCCAATGGGCTTTGCATTTATATTTTGGCAAAGGCTCTTTAATCCTTGCTGAACGATACAGTTCGGGGTTTCGGAACCGGGCAAGGCAACACAATGATCCGCCTCGTCCCTAAATCGAGAGTTGCACCCCTTCCGATAAATTCATTCCACTCAAATCGGTCTGGAATCTCCCACTGTGGCGCTCCCGGCGCCATCAAAATCGCTATTTTAAAATGATGTGATCCGTAACTGGCATAGATACCCACATGCGATAAGCCTCGCTTCGTTGCTCAAGTCAAACAGGGGGCATAATACCTTATGAGGCAACTTTTTTGCGCGGCGGGTCCGGTGGTCAGGCAGGGAACCGGAAATGACAACGGCCTCCCAGGATCGCCGGGAAGCCGTGTTCGAAAGAAAAATCGGGGGAGGAATCGGAGCGGGGCCGCTCAGCGAGTGGCCTGCGCCGGTTGCAGGTAGCAAATCGGCGATTGCCGCTCGTCGCTGAAAGTCACTTCTTCCCAGGCGGCGCTCTCGGCCAGCAGGGCGCGCAGCAATCGGTTGTTCAGCGCATGTCCGGACTTGTAACCGGTAAAGGCGCCGATCAGGCTGTGACCCAGCAAATACAGGTCACCAATGGCGTCCAGAATCTTGTGCTTAACGAATTCGTCCTCGTAGCGCAAGCCATCCTCATTGAGAATGCGGTAATCGTCCACCACGATGGCGTTGTCCAACGTGCCGCCCAACGCCAGCCGCCGCTCGCGCAGGTACTCCAGATCGCGCATGAACCCAAAGGTGCGTGCCCGGCTAACTTCCTTCACGAACGAGGTGGTGGAAAAATCCACCACGGCGTGCTGATTACGGCCCTTGAACAGCGGATGGTCGAAGGCAATGGTGAACTCGACCTTGAAACCGTCGAAAGGATCAAAGCGCGCCCATTTGTCGCCTTCCTCGACCATCACCGGCCGCTTGATGCGGATGAAGCGCTTGGGCGCGTTCTGCTCCTGGATGCCGGCTGACTGGATCAGGAAGACAAAGGGACCGGCGCTGCCGTCCATGATCGGCACTTCGGCGGCGCTGACATCCACATAAGCGTTGTCGATGCCCAAACCCGCGAACGCCGACAGCAGATGCTCGACCGTGGCAATACGGGCCTTGCCCTTGACCAGCGAAGTGGACAGTTGGGTGTCGCCGACATTTTGCGGGCAGGCCTTGATTTCAACCGGTTCGGGCAAGTCAACCCGCCGGAACACAATACCAGCATCGGGCACTGCGGGTCGCAACGTCAAATAGACCTTATCGCCGGTATGCAGGCCGACGCCGGTCGCCCGAATGACATTTTTCAAGGTTCGCTGCCTAATCACGTTAGGTCCCCCACACATCGATTGGACTGGAGCATGGCAGCCAGAGTGGGCGCGGATCGCGCATCCGATGCTCCGCCGATGGGGTCCACTAACACCACCGGTCATCGCCGCCAATGTGCATTGCAGTAAAGATACCGCAACTCGTAGCGATCCTGCAACTTTTGTTTCTCAATCGCAACTAAATCTGTTGTTAAGTTGCGAAAGCCCGCACTCCAGTACTCAGATCGACCCGCTCCGACCCAAACCGTCGCTCGGCAGTTTGCTCGGCGACGGTCCGGCATTCAGGGGTCGCAAACCTGCGTTCCGCTCAATCGGCTTGCCGGCGTAAAAAGGCCGGGATATCCAGGTAATCCAGTTGATCGGAGTCGATCCGTCCGCCCTCGCTCAGACCGTCGCCGACCGCCTTCTGCCGGCTGCTGAGCCGATCATGACGAGAAGAATGTGGGTCGCCATCTCCCATGCGTTGCACCAGCTTGAAGGGCGGAATCGCCGAATCCCGTTGTTCGCGGGAACCGCCGGCCTGCTTGGCCGGAACGCCCTGGCCGATACCGGTAGCGACAATGGTAACCCGCAGTTCGTTATGCATCTCCGGATCGAGCGTCATGCCGACCACCACGTTAGCATCCTCGGACGCCAGTTCCTTGATGGTATTACCGACCTCCTCGAATTCGCCGATGGTCACATCCATACCCGAGGTAATATTGACCAGCAGGCCCTTGGCGCCGGCCAGATTGACATTCTCCAGCAAGGGACTGGCGATCGCCGCCTCGGCCGCTTCGCGGGCGCGACCGTCGCCGACCGCCCGGCCGGTGCCCATCATGGCCATGCCCATCTCGGCCATCACGGTGCGCACGTCGGCGAAATCCACGTTGATCATTCCGGGCCGGGTAATCAATTCGGCGATGCCCTGCACCGCGCCCAGCAACACATCGTTCGCCGCCTTGAACGCATCGAGCAGGCTGGCGCTCTTGCCCAGCACCGTCAGCAGTTTTTCGTTGGGAATGGTGATGAGCGAGTCCACGGTCTCGCTCAACTCGCGGATTCCGCGCATGGCCACCTCCATGCGCCTCTTGCCCTCGAAAGGAAAGGGCTTGGTCACCACCGCCACAGTCAGTATGCCCATCTCCCGGGCCAATTGCGCCACCACCGGCGCGGCGCCGGTACCGGTGCCGCCGCCCATACCAGCGGTAATGAACACCATATCGGCCCCCTGCAGCACCTCCCGAATCCGTTCGCAATCTTCTTGCGCCGCCTGCCGGCCAACCTCCGGGTTGGCGCCCGCACCCAGACCCTTGGTGATATTGTCGCCCATCTGCAGGGTCACCGGCACCGAGCAGGTCTTGAGTGCCTGCGCGTCGGTATTGGCGCAAATGAAATCCACTCCCTCAATGTTGGCGCTCAGCATGTGATGTACGGCATTGCTACCGCCGCCACCGACTCCGATCACTTTAATGACGGCGCTTTCCGACTTGGTGTCCATC
>JBATDL010000198.1:0-2691 GCA_049663445.1 Candidatus Competibacter sp. | reverse complement strand
CAATTCGGAACGCAGTGCGTTCCAATTCTCGAAGGTCTGATAGAAGGCTCGCATGTGCCGCAGGTTACGCTCGTCGAACCCTTTGCCGAACTCGGCGGTCAGGCGCTCCGCCAAGTCGGCCAGCAGGCGTTTGCCATAGGCCGCACGGACGGCGCCGCCCTGCTCGAACTCGACGATGTGATAACCCACACGCCAGCAAGTGTGGACCTGGATCTGATCCACCGCGCGCCGGGCCTGATCGCGAGCAGTCTGGATCAACTCCCGCAGGCTGGTGAGCAGCGGTCCGAGTTCGGGTTCCGCTGTTGTCGCGTCCACGCCGACCGGTTCGGATGGCCGAGTTAGCTTTTTCTTCATGGCTGAGCGACCTTCAGCAGCCCATCCAGCAAGCCCTCGGCCTCCTTCTCGATGGCGAGAATGTCGGCGCTGATTTCCTCCAGCGTGCGTAGCGGCTGCGGCTGGTAGAAATGCCGGGTGAAGCTCACCTCATAGCCGATCTTGGTGGCGTCTTCCTTGATCCAGGCATCGGGCGTGTAGGGCAACACCTCGCGGCGGATGAAGGCTTCGATGCCGCCGTCTTCCAGCAGCGGCACTTGCTCGGTGTCACGCAGGTCCGAGTCTGGCTCATACTCGACGATGGCCGGTTTGCCGTCCACCCTCGCCTCGTAAAATCCTCGCAGCGGGTCGGCTGTGGCCTTGCCCGGCTTGTGAACCTTGGCGATGACCGGCGGCGCGGTTTCGACCCGCCAGCTCACCGCCTTGAGAATCTGCTTGAGATCGGCGGCGGCGAGCTTGACGCCGGCCTGCTTGAGCGCGGCGGCCACGCGGTCGCGGAACCGGTTGTGGTCTTCGAACAGCTCCTCGCCCAGCGCCGCGCGCAACGTGGTGGCGACCTCGACCAGACGGCCGTCGCGCTCCCAGGTCTTGGCATCGAGCAGCTTCCTTTTCTTCTTCTCGGACAGACCCTGCTTCGCGCCGCCGCCCTCTTCGTCATCTTCGTCCTGATCGCTACCCCACTCGGTCAAACGCTGCTCCAACGCAGCGGAAACCTTGGCAAACTGGGTGAACAGCACGTCGCCGAACGCCTCGTAAAGCGCGGCGCGCAGGTCTTCGTCGCCGGAGGTGAAGCGCAACGTCTCGATGGCCTTGAGCGAGAGCTGGCTATGCAGGCGCAGCGGACGCTCGACCGTCACCTTCCAGTAGCCGAAGGCGGCGTTGGGGAAGATCTTGGACTCGGGCGTTTCCTGGAAGTCGAGAAAGGTGCGGCTGATGCGCTCGATGTCCTCGGGCGAAAGTTCGCAGTTCTTCTTGCCGAGATTCTTGCGCAGCGGCTTGAACCACTGGCTGGCGTCGATGAGCTGCACCTGGCCCTGGCGGTGCGCGGGCTTGCGGTTGGACAGCACCCAGATGTAGGTGGCGATGCCGGTGTTGTAGAAGAGATTGAGCGGCAGGGCAACGATGGCCTCCAGCCAGTCATTCTCGATCAGCCAGCGGCGAATATTGCTCTCGCCCTGGCCCGCGTCGCCGGTGAACAACGACGAGCCGTTGTGGACCTCGGCAATGCGGCTGCCCAGCGCCGACTTGCCGTTCATCTTCGACGCCATATTGGCGAGAAAGAGCATCTGCCCGTCGCTGGAGCGGGTGACCAGCGACAGCTCCTCGCCATTGTGCATGACCTTGAAGCGCGGGTCGCGCATCCCGTCTTTGCCGCCCAGCGCTTCGAGGTCCTTCTTCCAGCTCTTCCCATAAGGCGGGTTGGCCAGCATGAAGTCGAACTCCTGGGCCGGGAAGGCATCGTGCGCCAGCGTGGACCACTCCGCGCCGCCGACGATGTGGTCGGCGCTCTCACCCTCGCCCTTGAGCAGCATGTCCGCCTTGCAAACGGCGTAAGTCTCCGGATTGATCTCCTGGCCGTAGAGCAGGCTGGTGACCTGTTGCTGGCGCTTGGCGGCGATCCTGGTCAGCGTCTCCTCCGCCACGGTGAGCATCCCGCCGGTACCGCAGGCGCAGTCATAGAGCAGGTAGGTGCCGGACTTGATCTCGGCCTCGATAGGCAGGAAGACGAGATTCGCCATCAGCCGCACGGCGTCGCGCGGGGTCCAGTGCTCGCCGGCCTCCTCGTTATTGTCCTCGTTGAACTTGCGGACCAGTTCCTCGAACACCGTGCCCATCGAATGGTTGTCGATGCCGGCCGGCGAGAGGTCGATATCCGGGTCGAGGAACTTGTTGATCAGCGTGCCCAGCGAATCGGAACGCGAGAGAGTCTGGAGCTGGTTGCGAAACTTGAAATTTTCGAGGATGTCCTGGACGTTGGGCGAAAACCCGTTGAGGTAGTCCTCAAAGTCGGCCAGGAGTTGCTGCGGGTTGCCGCGCGACTTCAGGTCGCGCAGGGTGAACCTTGAGGTGTTGTAGAAGGCTTGGTCGGCGGCAGCGCAGAGCGCGGCGCGCTGCTCGGTGATACCCGCCTCGTCGAGCATCTTCCGGGTGGCGAGGATCGCCGGTTTGCTCGGTTCCAGCACGGCGTCCATGCGCCGGATGACGCACATCGGCAGGATCACATCCGGGTACTTGCCGCGCTTGAACAGGTCGCGCAGGACATCGTCGGCGATGCCCCAGATGAAGGAAACGATCTTGTTATGGGTGGCTTGATCCATGCTCAGACGACTCCGAGTCGGCGGGTGATCCGTGGGACGG
>JBATDL010000197.1:0-2344 GCA_049663445.1 Candidatus Competibacter sp. | reverse complement strand
CACTACGGCCACGACCCCAAGCGCTCCGGTTCCAGCAGCGAAATCCGCCGACAATTCGCGCGTCCGGATTTACGACGACGCCCGGTTTCTGGAAGTCGGCTACCGGTACCTGAAGGATGAGATGGGCGATCACCGCTGGCGCGATCTCGAAAAAACCGGGAATCTCTGGATGTTCGCTCCACCGCCCGAACTCCGGCGCCGACTGGGCGCGCCGGATGCCGAGGACAGCGTCATTTTCGGCGCCACGGCGTTGCCGGAAGAAGCCTGGCCCGACCGGGGGGAATTCCATTTCACCACCGACCCGGAGCGGGTCAACCTGGCCATCCGCGCCGCGCTGGCGATGAAGGGCCAATGGAGCGACGAACTGCTGCTCACCGAGCAACATCCGGTCCTGCGCTGGCTGGCGGAACGGCTGATGATGCTGATGCCGCGCGGTGAAGCGCCCTTGATCGCCTCGCCGCATCTACAACCCGGTGAACTCTGCTTCTGCTTCATCGGCCAGGTCAGCTCCCGCGCTGGAACCCCACTCATCGTGGATACTCACGCGATTTCTTTCCAGAAAGGCGGCGTTTACCATCATGAGCCGCTCAAGGAGGCACTCGCCCGCGCCCGTTTCGATCAGCTCGCGGATACCGGCCGGCGCGGTACGCTGTCGCCCGAGGTCTTGGGAGGCTTTGTCGCGGCGGCGGTGGAAGAAAGCCTGAAGCACCTTAACATCCTCAAGACCGAGCGGCAGCGGGCTATCAAGCCCCGGCTCGATCAGGAAGAAGGGCGGCTGGCCCGCTGGCGCGACCGACGCATGGCGATGCTGGATGGAGAATTGGCCAAGCGGGCTCCTGACAGCCGACCGGCGGCTTCGCTGCGCCAGGAAAAGGACGAGATCGAGCGTTACCTCAAGGACCGGCGCGAAAACTGGCGCGAGGCGCATTTTGAAGCGGCGCCCGCGCCCACCACGCGCCTGGTGCTGGCGATTGAGGGCGTTTGACCATGGCCCTGGATACCAGCATCCATAACGTCGGCGACTATTACGCCGCCCATTATCTCGACAGCCAGTTTCAGAAGGATGTCGAACCGATCCTGAAGGCCTGGCGTCCGCTGGGCAGCGCCAGCCCCGCCCGCCGACTGGCGGCGTTGTCGGAACCCTATTTCCGCGCCAAGTCCCAGGCGCTGGATTACGACCCGCCGCTACTACGGGTCCGGGCGACCGAAGCGGAGCTGGCCGGCTGGCACGGCCAATTGTTGCAGGCGCTGGGTTATACGCTGGATCGCCAGCCGCTGGCGCTGGCCTCGGAAAAACTGCAACTGCCCGTTCTATTGCGGCTTTACCGTCATGGGCGCCCGTGGCTGGTGGCCGCCGAAACCCCGTTTTGCCTGCCCGACGCCAGCCTGCCGGTGGAGGCATTGCCGGAAGATCCGCTGGATCAGGCCGTCGAGCCGCTGCCGCCGGTGGATGACGATGCCTTTAAACCCTTCGTCGGTCCCTGGTCGGAAGCCTTGCCGCTGGTCTTCCGCCAAGAGGACGCGCCACGCTGGCTGATGCTGTTGTCCGGCAGTCAGATTCAGCTATTTGACCGCCACGCCTGGGCGCAGGGGCGCTATTTGCGCTTCGATCTCGACGACGCCTACGGTCGGCGCGAAGCGGGGGCCTTTGAGGCGATGGCGCTTCTGCTGGGCGCGACGACGCTGGCCCCGGAGGCGGAAGCCGAGGAACCCTTGCACGAACGCCTGCAAGGGCAAAGCCACCGGTTCACGCATGGCGTGTCCAAAGCCCTGCAAGGGCAGGTGCGAGAGGCGATCACCGCCATCGCCAACGCCTGGGTGGAGGATCGCCGCAACCGCAAGCTGTCTTACCTGCGGCTGGGCGATGACGAGCCGGCCCTGCCCAATAACCGCCGCGAGATCGACGCCGAGATTCTGCGGCACGAGGCGCTGGTCTTTGTCTATCGGCTGCTGTTCTGCCTGTACGCGGAAGCCCACGCCAGCGATCTCGGTGCGCTGCCGATCAACGACGATGTCTACCGGCTGGGCTACAGCATCGAGGCGCTGCGCGATCTGGCCGATCTCGGCGAGCCGGGCGTGGCCAGCGAGAACGGGGCCTATTTTCATGAGCATTTACGGAAACTGTTTGCACTGATCCATCAAGGCTTCGGCCAGGACCGACCGGCGGCGGATGCGGCTTCCACCGATTCGCCACTGTTCACCCATCAGGACGATCTGTTCGGCGGCGGCCAGCAGACCTTGGCGCTCGCCAGTCGGGGGGAAGCGCTGGAGGTGGGGCGAGCCAAGCATTTCACCATCCAGCCGCTCACCGCGACGTTGTTTGATCCGCAATCCACGCCCCTGC
>JBATDL010000196.1:0-15997 GCA_049663445.1 Candidatus Competibacter sp. | reverse complement strand
GGCGGCGGGTCTGATCGCGTTTCGGATCGCGCCCAGCCTGGACGCCTATCAGCGAGTGGAGACGCTGGCCGGCGCGGGCTGGCCGGCGCAACAGCCGAAGCTGCTGGATTTTCTGCGCGGCGCGGTTCATGTCAATACCGAAACCAGGGTCGACGTTTTCCTGCGCGAGAACCTGATCGACGATGCTATCGCGGTGGTCGAGCATCACTACGTCTTGCCCCGAACCTTGGCGCGGGTCATGGATGCCGCCATCCCGTCGCGGCCGGAATGGGTGATCGCCCAAGCCCGCCAGCAGGCGGAACCGATCATGGACGGCGCCAAGTCGGCCCACTACGAAGACGCGGCTCGGTGGTTGCGCAAAGCCAAACAGGCCCATGAAGCACTTGGCCAGAAAGCCGAATGGCGCGCTTACCGCGACGCTTTGCGCGAGAAGCACCAGCGTAAATACAGGTTAATGCCACTGCTGAACGCGCTATAGGGCGCAACCGGCACCGATGCCGCCCCATAATCCGGGACTTACGGAGCCGGATTCAAGGTATGCTATGGGCCTGCATACATCCCTGCCCAACCTCGATTCAGGATCGCTCCCGATGAGTCAGTCTCCAGTCACCCGCGATGTGTTCGACGACGTCATGGTCCCCAACTACGCCCCGGCGGCGATCATTCCGGTACGTGGCGAGGGCTCCCGACTGTGGGATCAGGACGGGCGGGAATACATCGACTTCGCCGGCGGCATCGCCGTCAACGTGCTGGGCCACGCCCACCCGAAGCTGGTCGCGGCGCTGACCGAACAGGCCCGCAAGCTCTGGCATGTCAGCAACCTGTTGACCAACGAGCCGGCGCTCAAACTGGCTCGCCGGCTGTGCGAACTGACCTTCGCCCAACGAGTATTCTTCGCCAACTCCGGCGCCGAGGCCAACGAAGCGGCGCTCAAGCTGGCCCGCAAATACGCCGCCGACCATTCCGGCCCCGACAAACGCGAAATCATCGCCTTTGGCCAGTCGTTCCACGGCCGCACCCTGTTCACCGTGACCGTCGGCGGCCAACCCAAATACACCGAGGGCTTCGAGCCGCTGCCACCAGCCATCACCCACGTCCCGTTCAACGACCTGGCCGCCTTCGCCTCGGCGATCTCCGAGCGGACCTGCGCGGTGATTCTGGAGCCGGTGCAGGGCGAAGGCGGCGTGACCGGCGCCACACCGGAGTTCCTGCGCGGGGTGCGCGAACTGTGCGACCGCCACCAGGCACTGCTGATCTTCGATGAGGTGCAATGCGGCAACGGCCGCTGCGGCCATCTCTACGCCTACATGGGCTACGGCGTGACGCCCGATATTCTGACCACCGCCAAGGGCCTGGGCGGCGGCTTCCCGATCAGCGCCATGCTGACCACCGCGCCTATCGCCGCCAGTCTCAACGTCGGCAGCCATGGCACCACCTACGGCGGCAATCCGCTGGGCTGCGCGGTCGCCGGCGCGGTGCTGGATCTGATCAGCGACCCCGAACTGCTGGTCGGCGTGCGCCGTAAGCACGCCGCGTTCATGGCCGGACTGCGCCGCATCAACGACCGGTTCGGTGTCTTTCGCGAACTACGCGGCAAGGGCCTGCTGATCGGTTGCGAGCTGACCGATGCCTGGCGGGGACGCAGCCGCGACTTCATCAAGGCCGCGCTGGATCAGGGTCTGCTGGTGCTGGTGGCCGGACCGGACGTGATCCGGCTGGCGCCCTCGCTGATCATCCCCGACGAACTGATCGAGGAAGGGCTGCGGCGCTTCGAGCAGGCCATCGCCCAATTGCTCCCTCAAATCGCCTCCACGGGCGAGGAGTTGGCCCATGCAGCGCGATAAGACGGAACCCGTGCAGGTCGCGTGTCCGAAGTGCCGTTACACCGAAATCATTTACATCCCGATTGAAGACATGCCGCGCTGCCCCAAATGCGGCATCCGCATGGTCATCAGGGAATTGCTCGACGAGGGAAAATCCACCTGAACGCTGGCCGACCGCCATATTACAGTGGGATGAATTTTGTATATCATGACCAACATCCGGCTGCGGGTTTTGCCGGCTGTGCCTAACAATAACCATCCAAGGATTCACGATCCCATGAAAAAATTCCTGGTTGCGCTCGGTGTCAGCCTCGGCCTGCTGCTCGCTCTGTCCGGCGCTCCCGCCCGGGCCGACGTGCTTAACGAAATCAAAGAGCGTGGCGAGCTGAAAGTCTGTCTGGAACCGGCCTACATGCCGTTTGAAATCACCGACAAGCGCGGTCGGATCGTTGGCTTCGATCCCGATCTGGCGGCCCTGATGGCCGAGGCGCTGGGCGTCAAACTGGTGCTGAGCAGTACCGCTTGGGACGGCATCATCCCCGCGCTGATCACCAGCAAATGCGACCTCATCATGAGCGGCATGACCATTACCAAGGAGCGTGCCGAAACCATCGATTTCTCGGCGCCCTATATGGTGATTGGCCAGACCGTGCTGCTGCGCAAGGATCTGGAGAGCAAGGTCAAGTCCTATAAAGACCTGAACAAGCCCAAGTACAAAATCGCCTCCAAACTCGGCACCACCGGCGAAATCGCCGCCAAAAAATACCTGTCCAAGGCCACCTACCTGTCCTTTGAGACCGAGGCGGAAGGGGTCATGGAAGTGGTCAACGGCAAGGCCGACGCCTTCATCTACGATTCGCCCTACAATGCGGTCGCCATCGGCCAGCGCGGCGAGGGCAAGCTGGTCTTTCTGGACCAACCCTTTACCAACGAGCCGCTCGGCTGGGGCGTGCGCAAGGGTAATCCTGAGTTCATCAAGTGGCTCAACGGCTTTCTCGCCAAGGTCAAACAGGACGGCGCCTACGACAAGCTGTACCAGAAGTGGTTTAAAAATACCGATTGGCTGAAAGACGTACAGTAAGCCGTGTCGCTCAAGCATCGCCCCGCCGCCTGGCCCTGGCATCTGCTGCTCGCCGCCATCCTGATCAGCTTGGTGGCGGGCCTGTGGGTCGCCACCAAGCGCATTCACTATGAGTGGCGCTGGGAACGGGTGCCGCAATATTTCGCCTACCGGGCCGAGGTTCCCCAGGAATCGCCAGTCGCCGGCCGGGTCAGCGCCATCCAAGCTGACGGGATACTGAGTCGGGTCGTCGTCACGCCCACCGACGGCGGCGCTCCGACGGTCCTGCCGGTGGAAACCGTGCAGGTGGTGGTCGGCGACGCCATCGACCGGGAAGACAGTGTCGGCGACAACTATGAATGGCGGATCGGACCGCTGACCCAGGGGCTGTGGGTCACCATCTGGATTTCCTTCGTGTCCGGGCTGGTCGGGCTATTGATCGGCCTGATCACCGGTCTGTGCCGCATCTCCGACAACCCCACCCTGCGCGGGCTGGCGGTACTCTATATCGAACTGATCCGCGGCACACCGTTGCTGGTGCAGATTTTTATCTTCTATTTCTTCATCGGCACGGTGTTGAACCTGGATCGCATGGTCGCCGGCATCGGGGCGCTGGCACTGTTCGTCGGCGCCTACATCGCCGAGATCATCCGCGCCGGGATCCAATCCATCCCCAAGGGCCAGACCGAAGCGGCCCGCTCGCTGGGGATGAGCGCCTTCCAGAACATGACCTACATCGTGCTGCCGCAGGCTTTCAAACGGGTACTGCCGCCACTGGCCGGACAGTTCATCAGTCTGATCAAGGATTCTTCGCTGGTATCGGTCATCGCCATCACCGACCTGACCAAGAGCGGGCGGGAAATCATCACTGCCAGCTTCGCCACCTTCGAAATCTGGTTCACGGTCGCCCTGCTCTATCTGGTGGTCACCTCGGTGCTGTCGCAACTGCTCTTCTGGCTGGAACGGAGGTTCGCCCGCAGTGATTGAAGTTAAAAATCTACTCAAAGTGTTCGAGGGGCGTGGCCAGACGGTGCGGGCGGTGGACGATGTCAGCACCGCGATCGCCAAGGGCGAGGTGGTGGTGATCATCGGCCCGTCCGGGTCGGGCAAATCCACTTTTCTCCGGTGTCTGAACGGCCTGGAAGAATTCGACGACGGACGGGTCGTCATCGACGGCATCGACATCGCCGGCAGCCGGACCAACCTCAATACCGTGCGCCGCGAAGTGGGTATGGTATTCCAGCACTTCAACCTGTTCCCGCACAAGACCGTGCTGGAGAACGTCACCCTGGCGCAGCGAGTGGTGCGCAAGCGCAAGGCCGTCGAGGCCAACGAAAGAGCCATGGCGCTGCTGACCAAGGTCGGTATCGCCGAGAAGGCCAACGAGTATCCTTCGCGGCTATCCGGTGGCCAGCAGCAGCGGGTGGCCATCGCCCGCGCCTTGGCCATGGACCCCAAAGTGATGCTGTTCGACGAACCGACCAGCGCGCTGGACCCGGAAATGGTCGGCGAAGTGCTGGACGTGATGAAGCAGTTGGCCCGCGAAGGCATGACCATGGCGGTGGTGACCCACGAAATGGGGTTTGCCCGCGAGGTGGCCCAGCGGGTGCTGTTCATGGACGTCGGCCGGATTCTGGAAGACGCGCCGCCGGCGCAATTCTTCACCGCGCCGCGAGAACCTCGGGCACAGGCGTTCTTGAAGCAGGTGCTTTAACCGCGCCTGCTCGCGTGCCGCTCAGCCGGCATTGGGGGCTACTCCGGTCGAGGCGCTGGCTTCCTGTCTGGCGACCTCATCCCTGGCCAGCGGCGACTCCCCCGCCGGCATGAACCAGCGCCTCGACGCCCAGATCCATCCTTTCCCAATGCCCTAGGCACAACTGCGGGGTTTTGTAATTATGCGCTGGCATTTAGGATGAACGATCGGCGTTTGGTCTTGAGTAGAATCGCGCCGGAGCCGCGCAATTCGACAGCCACTCTGGCGGAAACTATAGTAACCCAGAAGCCCCGCCCGCAGCGGCGCGCCCCACCCGCTGGCGCCCGGCCCGGCTCTTCATCCAGTTTCGTCATTAACATAAGGAAGCTGTCCATGTCCGTTCCCAGCAATCTGCCGGTCTGGCAAGAACTGAAAGCCCATCATGCCGCTATCGCCGACCTGCATCTGCGTGATTTGTTCGCCGCCGACCCGGGGCGTTTCGCCACGTTTTCCCGGCGGTTCGGCGATCTGCTGGTCGATTTTTCCAAACACCGCATCACCGAGGAAACCGTGCGCCTGCTGGCCGAGCTGGCTCGTCAGGCCGGGGTGCCCGCCTTGGCCGAGCAGATGTTCAACGGTGAGATGATCAACCACACCGAACACCGCTCCGTGCTGCACGCTGCTCTGCGCAACCGTGGTAACCGGCCGATCTTCGTCAACGGGCAGGACGCAATGCCGGGTGTGAACGAGGTGCTGGAGCACATGCGCAAGTTCTCCGAGCAGGTCCGGCGCGGCAAGTGGCGCGGCCACACCGGCAAGCGCATCCGCGACGTGGTCAACATCGGCATCGGCGGCTCCGATCTCGGGCCGAAGATGGTTTGCCAGGCGCTGGAACCCTACGGCGACCCGACCTTGCGGATGCACTTCGTCTCCAACGTGGACGGCGCGCACATCAGCCACGTACTGGCCGATTGCGATCCGGAAAGCACGCTGTTCATCATCGCCTCCAAGACCTTCACCACTCAGGAGACCATGACGAATGCGCATACCGCCCGCACCTGGCTGGTCAAGGAACTGGGCGACGAGGCGGCGGTGGCCAAGCACTTCGTGGCAGTGTCCACCAACGCCGCCGGGGTGAGCAAGTTCGGCATCGATACCGCCAACATGTTCGAGTTCTGGGACTGGGTCGGCGGGCGCTATTCGCTGTGGTCGGCCATCGGCCTGCCGATCATGGTTTATCTCGGCGTGGAGCATTTCACGGAACTGCTGGAAGGCGCGCACGAAATGGACGAGCATTTCCGCACCGCGCCGCCAGAGGAAAATCTGCCGATGATCCTGGCGTTGCTGGGAGTCTGGTACATCGACTTTTTCGGCGCCGACAGCCAGGTCACACTGGTTTACGACGATTATCTGCGCTCGCTGCCCGACTATCTGCAACAACTGGACATGGAGAGCAACGGCAAATCCATCGACCGGGACGGGCAGGCGGTCCAAGTCAAGACCGGGCCGATTTTGTGGGGCGGTCTGGGAAACAACGGCCAACATGCATTCTACCAACTACTGCATCAGGGTACGCATCTGGTGCCGGCGGATTTTCTCGCCCCCGCGCACAGCCCGAATCCCATCGGCGATCATCACCCGATCCTTCTGGCCAATTGCCTGGCCCAAGCCGAAGCGCTGATGGTCGGCAAAACCGAGGCGCAGGCCCGTGCCGAACTGGAAAAACAGGGGTTGAGCGGCGAGGCGCTGGAGCAGCTATTGCCCTATAAGGTATTTCCCGGCAACCGGCCGAGCACCAGCCTGTTCTACCACCGCCTGACCCCCCAGGTGCTAGGCGCGCTGCTGGCGCTGTACGAGCATAAGGTGTTTACCCAGGGAGCGATCTGGAACATCAATTCCTTCGACCAATGGGGCGTGGAGCTGGGCAAGCAACTGGCCAACGCCATCTTGCCGGAGTTGAAGGGCGAACGGCCGGCGGCCGGACACGATGGTTCTACGCTGGGTTTGATCAACTTCTGCCACGAAGGGAATTGATGTTCATGGGGCGGCTTGGTATCGCGTGACGCACCCGAGCCACTCCAGCTATTCAAGCCCAGCAGTAGCGGCGCCGAGCGGAAGCCGCGAGGTTTTGCTCAGGGAAGTGAACGCGCTGGCGGCGCTTGCCATACGTGGTGGCCGCACGGCCGGATCAATAATGCTTTTTCTGCTCGGCCTTGCGTTCAATGGCCTGCCCGGCGGACTTTAGATCTTGACCGGCACCCTTGACAGTATTGCAACCGCTCAGACCGGTGCCGGCCAAGCACAGAGCGGCAGCCAACAGTAGCATCAAACTGGCGGATTTGTGTTTCATGGAGCAGATCTCTCGTTGCATTTGAACAACTGATCCGAGAGCGGCAGTGGCGGAGTCATTCAGCGCGCGGATCCCCGCCAGCGCTTCGGGTGCTGACGAGCGGTGCAGGATGCTTTTATACTCAACTTTCATCAAACGTTCATCTATCCACAATAAAACCATGATTTGGAGGATAACCCGATGCTTGGAGAGAGCCACGACCTGTTCCACGAATTTCCCGAATACAAGGACCGTATCGCCGAACTGAAAGCCGCCGATCCCAGGTTCGCTGAACTGTACGACGAATATCATGGGGTCAACAACGAAGTGGAACGCATCGAACTGCAAATCGAGACGCCCTCGGACTTCTACACGGAAAGCATCAAGAAGCAAAGACTGCATCTCAAAGACGAGATTTATACAATTTTGCGCGGAATGATGCAGGCTCGGGCACCCGCCTGACGCCAAGCTGCCGCTTTTCGTCGAGATCGGCGGACAGAAACCGTCACTTAAGAGCGTTTTTGTACCGCCTTTCAAACCGCCGGCGGGCCGTCGGGAGGGTCGGATGCCCGCAGCGGGGTGGATGCCGCCGAGCCGGCACTGGGGGCCGCCTTGGTTCGAGCGCGGCGTACCCGTTCGGCGGGTAAGCTGGCCTCGGATAAAGCAGCCGACAACCGCCGGAGGGAGAGTGGCGGCAGGTTATTTTTCGCCGCCGGTTCGACGCGGGTCCGGCGCAGCCAGCCGAGCACCCAACGCTCCACGGCATCCTGAACGGCTGGCGATAGATCTCGATAAACCAGGACCCCCACGCCCAGCAACAGGGTGAGGCCGCCCAGAAAGAAAACCAGCGGTTGCATGAAGGCAATCGCCGACAGGGCCAATAGCAGGAACAGGATATGCCGGATCTTCAATCACAGGTCCTCGATGCGGGCAGTTTCTCAGCGCCGACTTGGCGGGCACCCGGTCTGGAGAGGTTTACGCACCAGGATAACCGTGCAGTTATCGTCGGGTAGGCTGCGCTGCTGACGGATGGTTTCGGCCAGGATCTCCAATAGCTCATCGAGCAGTTCCTCCAAAGGGCGGTGCGGTTGCGCCAGCAGTGCTGGCCAACGCTGAATGAAAGCCTGCGGGCTGCTCAAGTGCCAGAGGCCGTCACTGGCGAGCAGGTAAACCCGACCCGGCTCCAGCGTCAGAATGCGGCGGTCGCCCAAGCCCCGCAAAAAAAGAGGCAAATTACCTTCGTGCAACTCGTACAGATCGGCTTCGATAGTCTCCGCGTAAAGGTGTGGCACCCCTAGGGTGCCGCCAAGAATGAACGCCTGACTGATCTGGGAACTGGTTTGAATGTGGACCTGCTGGAGCCATTGGGCGCCGTTCAGCAGGCCGAGCATCGCCAGGTGAGTAGCCGGGACATGATCCACGGTCAAACACTGAACCCGATATTCATCGATGGCGTACAACCGCGAATCGCCGACGTGAAACAGCATGGCGGGACCTTGAGGGGGAATTTCCAGCAGCACCAGGGTACAGCCGGTTTCCAGTCCCGCCGCGCGGAATTCCTGATAAAGCTGCTGGTGCAGGGCATTAAGGGTCTCGGAAAGCTGGACGAGATCGGCGACGGCCGGCAGGCCGAGCAGCCCTTCGACGGCTTTTTCGGCGGCCTCCCGGCCGTGGCTGTGACCACCCATGCCATCGAGCACAGCGAGCCGCCGGTGACCGACCGGCCAGTCGGCCAGCCGCAGATGGGTTTCCTGTTCGCGCCACAGCAGGTGAGCTTGGCCCAGGCCGTCCACTGTTAGGAAATTATCCTGATTTTCGCGGCGACCATGGCCGGTTGGCGAATGCAACGAGCGCACGGCGATTTCCAGCGAAGCATTGTTTTTGAGAGTGAGTTCCTGTGGAAGATCTCCGGAATCAAATCCTCTCTTGGAAGTTACATTATCCGATGACAACCGGTCGGAGGCGTCGGCCAAATTCGTAATGGGAAGGTCAGTGTGAGTGCGCATCTGTAAGCAGGGCCGGTCATGGATAGGAGCAACCGCCGCAGGTGATTAAACTCACGCGCGATGGAACCCCATGGAATCTCTTTGGGAGTAACGTCAGGTGGTTTCATCATTCTGCTAAACTAGACAATAATGCAGCTTATAGTCGCCAATTTAAACAAATCTTCAGAATCGCACGGTAAATCCGTATCTTATGAACCTAGAAACGCGTCTTGAAAAACTTGCGGAAGCGTATGCCGCCAGCCAGTTGGACGAGGCCGAACTGGCGCACCGTCAAGAGGCCCTGTTGCGGGAAGCCGCCTTGGAGGGTCGCACCGATGGCGTTCAGTCTGCGGTGGGTGGACTGATGATCGGCGCCGGGGTTGACCCCCAAGCACCGCCGCTCTGGCAGGAACAGGAACTGGAAACGCTGGAAACCGGGATGGTGATCGGACCCGCCGAGCGGCAGGTCCGCCTGTTGCACGATCTCAGCGGTCGGGGGCGGATATGGCTGGTGCGTATTGTTATGCCGGGTTCCAAAGGCAGCGATGGCGCGGACGGCGATTTTCGCGCCATCAAGCTCTTTTTACCGGCAGGCTCCCTGTCCGGCTCGCGCGAGTCCGGACGTGACGAACGGGCGCTGCGAGCGGATCTGATCGGCTTGCGCGCCTACCTGACCAAGATCAGGGCCCGGGTGGAGCAAGCCGCGAAGCTCGCGCATCCCAACATTGCCGGCATTGAGGGCTGGCGGCACGGCGCCGATGGTTGGGCGTTCGCCGAGATGGAGTATATCGATCACCGGCAGGGACACACGTTCGGTCAACTGCTGCGGGAGCAGGGTCAGAACGGCTTGCCTTGGGAAACGGTGCTGCAATGGCTCAGCCCAGTAGCGGCTGCCCTGGATTACGCCCGGGAGGAGCATCGACTGCCTCACCAACACCTCGACCCGAATATGGTGTTTTTCACCCATCAGGGAGAGATCAAGCTATTGGGGTTCGGGCTGGCGAGCGAACCGCGAGAGCCACGCAGCGTACTGTTCAACACCGGTGGCTCGGCGGGAGAACCAGACGCCGAAGGCGTGGTGGAATCGGCCACCGCCAGCATCGCCTTCCGCCGCGACGTGTACGCCCTGGCGCTGCTGGTTTATCAGTCCCTGGCCGGGCGGAGCGCCTATGAGGCCCAGGAGGGAGGTTCGCCCAACCTGGTGCCGCGCCCACCGGGGCTGGTGGATGACGCCTGGCGCGTCCTGCGGCGGGGTCTGGCCTATCCCAGCGAACTGTGTCCGACCGAGGCAGGTCAGTTCATCAACGCCCTGGATGCGGCGCAACGGCCGACGGTGGTGACGCATCCAGGACTGAGCTCGGTTTTGAGCCCTCGCTGGATGCTGGCGGCGGGTTTGGGTCTGGCCGCTGTCGTGGCGATAATCTGGCTGATCACGCGGCCGCATGGGGCGCCCAAATCTGGCCAGCCGGAGCAGGTTGCCACCGGCGAAACCATCCGGGAAACGGAAGCGCCGGTGCCGGCCGGCACCCTGACCACCTCCTTATACGAGGCGGAAAGCGCGACCGACCTGCGTGCTTTCGAAGCCGCCGGACGGGTAAACACGCTGCTCGCTTACCGGTTTTACCTGCAACGCTGCCCGCGCTGCGGCTACGAGAAGGAGGCGCGAAAGGCCATTCTGGATCTGGAAACCCAGCAGAAAATCGGCGAACTCAAGGCAAAGTTCGAAATGCTGGCGCAAGGTTTGGAGCAGGAAAGCGACGGCGGCCAAGAGGGCGATCAAGCTCTGGTCCCACTGAACGCCCTGGCGAAGCTGACGCCGGACGATCCGTTCATTGCGGATGGGCGGCGGCGGGTGGTGCTGGTTTGGACAGCGCGGGCGCGGGCCAGCCTGGATCGCTCGGAACTGGACGAAGCCCGCAAGTGGCTCAAAAAACTCGAAGCAATGCAGCCGCTCCCACCCGAGCTGGTGGAGTTGACCCGGAAACTGGAGGAAGTCGAAGCGATGGACAAGGCCCGGCGTCTGGATGCCAACGTCTTCGCCACTGCCCAGCGCGCCAACACCCGCGAGGCGTATTGGGCCTATCTGGACCGCTGCGCGCCGGCATGCGGCCACCGGGCCGAAGCCGAGACCGCGCTGGCTCGGTTGACCCCGAACAACCCGCTGATACGGGATCGGCTGAACGACGGTTCGCAGGGTCCGGAAATGGTGGTCATCCCGGCCGGTGGATTTTTAATGGGGTCCCCGACCAATGAGAAAGGCCGCTACAGCGACGAACCGTTGCACTCGGTGCGAATGGCCAAACCCTTCGCTATCGGCAAGTACGAAGTACTGTTTCACGAATATGACCGCTTCGCAACGGCGACGGGGCGCCCGCTACCTCCCGATCAGGGCTGGGGACGCAGCCGGCGCCCGGTAATCAATGTGGGCTGGCGGGACGCCGTGGCCTATGCCGGGTGGCTGTCCCAGCAAACCGGCCAGCGCTACCGCCTGCCCACGGAGGCGGAATGGGAATACGCGGCGCGCGCCGGGACGAAAACCAGTCGTTATTGGGGCAACAATCCCGATCACGGCTGTGCCTACGCCAACGCCGCCGATTTGGATGGCAAACGGATTTTTGTCGGCTGGACGGTGATGAACTGTCATGATGGCGAGATCTACACGGCACCGGTCGGCAGCTACCGGAGTAACGATTTCGGCCTGCACGACATGGCCGGCAACGTGTTGGAATGGACCTGTTCGCTTTACAGCGAGGACAACACTCAAGCCCCCGCACAGAGCTGCGAGGAGCCGGCGGTGGACCGCCAGTTCGTGGTGCGCGGTGGCTCCTGGAACGACGAGCCGCGCAACGTTCGTTCGGCCGACCGGCATCGCAGCGATCCTGATTTCCGAGATTACTTTCTGGGCTTTCGCTTGGTGCGCGAGCTGCCCTGAGTATTTTGCTTTCCTGAATGATGACTCATGAAGGCTGCTGCGCGGGGTGGATTCTGGCGGATTATCGACGGCGCGGGCGCGTTGCTGACCGGTCCCTTGGCGCGATTGCTGGAGGAGTTGGATTTCCTGGCCATCGTGCTGATCAGTACCGGTTTGGTCACACGGGGGCAGTGGCGGTTTCTGCTTAGGCACACCTTGCAGCAGATCTATTTCACTGCGGTGCAAAGAGCGTACATCTTCACTGTCGTCGGCCTGATCATCGGCGCCTTGGTAGCGTTTCCGCTCATCGTTTTCGGTATTCGCGATCCCCAGTTGCTGGGGCGCATCATGCATATCATGATGTATCATCAGCTCGACCCCATTCTAGCGGGCTTGTTCGTGGCGGGGTTGTCGGGCGCGGCCATCACCGCCGAACTGGGCGAACTCAAGGCGAATCAGGCCATCGAGCATTTGGCCGCGATGGGCGTGAATCCGCACGGTTTTTTCGTATTGCCCCGCCTGATCGGCGTGGTGCTGTCGCTGCTGGTTTTGACCTTCTGGCTGAATGTCGGGGTAACGGTCGGGGCAGGGGTCATGCTGAACGTCTATCAAAACATCCCGCTGTCGGTTTTTTTCCGGGTTTGCTTGTCGGGGTTGAGCTACGGATCGCTGGTCCTGACCGGCGGGATGGTGGTCGCACAGGGCACCCACATTGTCCTGGTGCAGACCCAACGCGCTTTTCAGGTCCGAGCTTATGTGGATATTCCCCGTGCGTTGCCCAGTGCGTTCGCGCAGTCCTTCATCGGTTGCCTGATCATCACCCTGCTGGTTTCGCTGCTGCGTTATGGCTGAGACCCTAGTGCGGTTGCGCGGTTTGGGACTGGACCTGCACCCGATGCCTCATCCTTTCGATTTTCAGGCCCTGGCGGGCGAGACATGGATGCTGATGGGCGCGGTCGGTTCGGGCCGATGCGAATTGATCCGGACCATCGCTGGTTTGGCCGTGCCCCGAACCGGCCGCATCGAACTGTTCGGACAGGCCGTGGAGCGGATGGGGCCGCGTGCGCGCGCGCGGCTGCGCGGCCGGATCGGGGTGGTGCTGGAGCATGCGGGCCTGGTGCCGGCCTGGAGCGTGTTTGAAAACCTGGCGCTGCTGGTGCGCTACCATCGGCTGGTACCGGTCAGCGAGCTTGAAGATTATGTGACGGCTTTCGTGGAATCCTGCCGACTGCCGCCGACGCTCCTGGCGCGGCCGGCCAGCGAACTGTCGCCGCTGGAAAGCAGTTGGATCGGTTTGCTGCGGGCGCTGGTCATCAAACCCAGACTACTACTGATCAGTGCTTATCTGCCGCAGGAAACCCTGGTGGCGGGCTACGGAGTGTGGGCATTTTTCGAAGAGGTGGTCGCACCGATGCAAATGACGATCATGGTCGATGCCGGCCCGCAGGCGCTGCCGGTAAGCGCGGAAACGCATCTGCTGATCATGGACCAGGGGACGTTGCTGGTGGCGGGCAGAGCTGGGGAGCTCGCCGGGCATCCGGATGCTCTGGTCAGGCGCTTCGCGCGTTTCGATCATGCTTGAGACCTTGATCAGTGCCCGCTACCGGTTCTACCAGCGTTCGGTGGGATTGCTGGTTCTGGCCACACTGGGCGTGCTATTCGCCATGCTGTGGATGACCAACCGCCAGTTCGGATTTTTCAGTCAGACCTACCGTTTGTACGGGTTTCTCGACAACGTCAAGAACATCCAGAGCGCCACCCCGGTCACCCTGGCGGGGCTGAAGATCGGCGAGGTGCACAACCTGACGATCACCGATTACAACCAGATTCGCATCGAACTGATTCTCGACCGGGAATACCAGCCACGCATCCGCGAGGATTCGGCCGCCCAAGTCAAGACCGACCTGCTGGGCAACGCCCACATCGAAATCAATATGGGTAACCCCACACAGTCGATGTTGCGGGATGGGGCGGACCTCTCTTTTTTGCGCGCTCCCGATCTGGACGTGTTGCTGAGGCAGGCTCAGGAGCAGTTGGTCCAGGTTTCCGCCGTGCTGACCAACGTCAGAACCATCACCGATGAGCTCAAGAAACCCGAAGGTGGGTTGCTGGGGACGCTGGACGCTTTCGCCCGGGTCACACAGGAATTTTCGACCCGACTGTCCGGCTACCTGCAACGAATTGATGGCGTCCTGCGCGATGCCACCGAACTGAGCGGGCAACTCGGCCCCCTGCTGCGGGAACTAACAGCCGTCAGCCGGGAAGCGAGCCGCTCGGCCGCTGACCTGGCTGCGGTCGGGGCACGAATTCGCGAAGGCCAAGGAGTACTCGGCGGCATGACCGACAGCAATAGCCCGCTTTCCCGCGACATGGTGGCGAGCGCGCGCAAGCTGCGGGCGGTGCTGACGGGACTGGAGAAGCAAGCCGAGCGGCTGCCGGGTTACGGCCAGCAGGTCGAGCGGATTCTGCAACAGACCGAACGGATGACGACCACGCTGGCCGAGGCCAGCGGGCAGGTGCCTGACTTGATCGACAAGAGCCGGCTGGTGGCCGAGGATGTGGATGACATGGTCGGCGGGATCAAGCGCAGCGCGCTGCTTCGAATCCTGAACCCGGAGGAACCGGGCCGGCGCCTGCTGGAGGCACCCCGGGATACCGAATGGTCCGCACCCACCGCGTCGCCCCCCTAGCGCAGCCGGGTGGTGGCGCGATGACCGATGGATGGCACGCATGATGCCGAGGCGCGGCCGGGGCGCGACGCTGCTGTCGATCGGTCTGCTGGCGGGGCTGGCGGCCTGCGGTGGTCCAGCGCTGACCCCGTTGCAGTCGCAATACCAGAGCAGCGAGGAACGAGCACTGCGTTACTATGCAAGAGGCGAATTGCCGCGAGCCTTGCAGGGATTCCAGGACAGCTTGCGCTGGGCCGAAATCGCCGATGACCGGCCGGCGATCGTGGCGCAGTCCCTAAATATAGGCGCGATCGCGCTGGCGCTGGGCGAGTGGTCGCTGGCGGAACAACACTTGCGCAAGGTGCTGCGGGTGGCGGCGGCACTGCCGGATCCCGTAAGCCTGTTGCAAGCACGCCTGGGGCTTGCGGAGATTCAGTTGCGGCGCGGTCGGTTTGCGGCCGCGCGGCCGGAATTACAGCACGCACTGGACGAGGGGCGCGAGCAGCGGGACAATGCCGCCGTACTGGTGGCGTTGAACGGTTTAGGGTTGACTTACAAGGGGTTGGGACAAGCGCGCGACGCGCGGCGATTTCTGGACGAGGCCGAGGCGTTGGCACGTTCCAATGGGGAAAAGCGATTACTGGCGGCGACGCTGGCCAATCAGGCCAGCCTGGCGCTGTGGGCCGGTGAGATTCGTCAGGCCGGGGCCTCTCTTGCGGAAGCCGTCGATCTGGATCGGGAAGCCGAAAACCTGCCCGGTCTGGCGCACGATCTGGCTCTACTGGCGCGGGTGCGCCAGGAACAGGCCAATCCGCGCGCCGCACTGGAGCTTTACCGGCAGGCTGGCACCATCGCCCGGCATACCGGCCAACACGTTCAGGCCCAGGAATACAAGCAGGCTATTGATCTACTGGAACACGAATCCAGTGTGCCTTTACGGCAGGGACAGGTAAAATCATCTGTAGAAAGCGGCGAGTCCGAATAAGGCCGTCCAGTTCGTTTTTGGGGTTTTTGGAATGTTCGGAGCGGCCGCGCGGCTCTGCGCGAAAGCGCCTGAAGGCGCACGCCGATACCACGATAGGATGCCATGACCAAGAAATCCAACACACTGCCCGTCGGTTATCGCCTGCAGCAGTATCGCATCGAAGCGGTGCTGGGCGCGGGCGGATTTGGGATTACCTACATGGCCGTGCACGAGGCGCTGCAAACCCGAGCGGCGGTTAAAGAATACTTTCCGGTGGAATGGTCCTACCGGGACCGTAACGATATCAACGTCCTGGCCAATACCCAGGGCACGTTGCCGACCTCCGAGGTCGGCGAGGAAGCCTGCTACGCCTGGGGCCTGGAGCGGTTTCTCAACGAGGCCCGGATCCTGGCCCAGGTCAACCATCCCGGCGTAGTGCGGGTGCGGGACTTCTTCGAGGGGAACGGCACCGCCTATATCGTGATGGACTACGAAGACGGCGAAGCGCTCAGCCAGCTTCTGCAGCGAGAAAAGACCCTGCCGGAAGAGCGGGTCCGCCACTT
>JBATDL010000195.1:0-5885 GCA_049663445.1 Candidatus Competibacter sp. | reverse complement strand
TCCCCAAGCCTTTCCACGTCCCAGAGGGCCATTGCATGGCGACCCGTACCTTCAAAATTCCGAATGGTGCCGAATTGACCCTGTCATCGGACACACTGGAACCCAGTGACTTGGCACTGGCCCAGGTGCTGTTGGAACTTGCGGCGGAGCAGGGCCGCATCGAGGTCACCGTGAGCGAGGAAGAATTGGCCCGGCGCTTGGCCGCGAAGGGCTACGATCCCCGGACCGGCCGGCCTTTGCACTAGGCATCGGTCGAGAGCGGTCTTCCCCCTCCCGCGCCAATGCCCCTAGAACCGCCTCAGCGGCCTTCTGGGGCGTCGGAATAGGTCGAGCCATACCTCTCTAGCCCCCACTCCTCGAAAATCGCTAGAAACGCTTTCTTTGTTTTGCTGGACAATCCCCTATGAATATGCCATTTATGGCATAAATGACCCAACACCCACCCGATAAGCCGCTGTTCTGGATTGGAAGCAGTTGGCGCGACCTGAAAGACAGTCCCGCCGAGGTTCAAAACTTCATCGGGTATGCGCTGCATTGGGCGCAGCGGGGCGGTAAGTCGCCCGATGCGAAGCCTCTGCAAGGCTTTGGCGGCGCGAGCGTGCTGGAGATCGTGGACGACTTCGACGGCGACACTTACCGGGCGGTGTACACGGTGCGCTTTGCCGAGGCGGTCTATGTCCTGCACGTCTTTCAGAAAAAATCCCGCAAGGGGATTGCGACGCCCAAGCAGGACATCGAATTGGTGAAAGCGCGATTGAAACGGGCCGAGGCCCATTACGCGGATTGGTTGGCCGAACGACAGAAGGGGACACCATGAGCCGGAAACATCACGAGGAAGACTTACCCGTTCGCGCCAGCAGCGGCAATTTGTTTGCCGATTTGGGACGGCCTGACGCCGAGGAAGCCCTGACACGGGTTCGGCTGGCCCAGCAAATCGCGGAGATCATCGAACGGCAGGGCTTGAACCAGACGGACGCCGCCGCCCTCATGGGATTGGATCAACCGAAGGTTTCCGCCTTGGTGCGCGGGCGTCTGTCTGGGTTTTCGACGGATCGCTTGCTACGTTGCCTGACGGCACTGGGGCAAGACGTGGAAATCGTTGTCAGGGATAAACCTCAAAACCATCCCCAAGCCCATATCAGCGTCATCGTGGCCGCTCATGCCGACCAAGGCGCTGTTGTGGCTAAGCCACCTGTTCCTTGAACGCAAGCAGCGGGCCGCGTGGGCGCGGCCTTGCCCTTCGTCGCTTCAACTGGCGGGGTGAGAGCCTTGGTTAGGGGGTGTAGCCGGAACCCCCGAAAATTCCGCGAGACCCCATTATTCAGCGAAACTTTCCATTAAAATAATATGATAAAGTATGATTTATGAACACCATCGAACGCCTGACCATCACCCTGACTCCCGAAATCGCCGAGGCGGTGCGCACCGCCGTCGCGGCGGGCGAGTACGCCTCCAGTAGCGAGGTGATCCGCGAAGCCCTGCGCGACTGGCGGTACAAGCGGGCGCTCCAGCGGCACGAGCTGGCGGAGTTGCGGGCGCAAATTCAGCGGGGGATCGACGATCTTGACGCCGGCCGGGTCCGGGATTTCGATCCCGAGCGAATCATTCAGACAGGACGCCAGCGATCGACACCCCCCGTCGCCTCCGCCTCACCGAGCAGGCCGAAGAAGACCTGATCGAGATTTGGACGTTCGTGGCCGAGCAGCGGGGTACCGCCGCCGCTTCGGCGTTCGTGCGCAAAATCCAATCCCGCTTTAAACCGCTGCTGGTTCACCCTGAACTGGGACCACGCCGGGACGACCTCGCGCCCGGCTTGCGGGTTCATTTCCACCAGAAGTACGCTCTCTACTACCGCCACACGGATAGCGAGGTCGTCATCGTGCGGGTGCTGCACGGTTCTCGCGACGCGCGGGCATTGCTGGGAGAAGGGGATACCTCACCCTAATCGGGCGCGGCGTTCCGCGGCCGGGTTTTCGGTTCCGATGGGACGGGCAACAGACCGAACAGCGCACGGTCATCGGCACGGGTCAGCGCCTTGTCCATCCACTCGCGCAAGCGTTCTTTTGGCCATTCGCCGTGCTCGACTTTGGCGAGGATGACCGCGCCGACCAGAATCTTGCGGCGGGTATCCTCGGAGCGCTGGCGCTTTTTTTCCGCCGCCCTCTCGCGGGCGAGCTGCTGCTGCTTGAGGGCCTTCGCCTGCTTCAAGCGTTTTTCTAGATCAGCGATCCGATCATCGATACCGGGCATGGGTCCACCTCCTCTAGGATGATGGCTAGCATTCTAGCGCACGCTCGCCACCCGACTCGACCAGCAGCCATCGAAGCAACGCGCCAGACCCCCGAGCGAATGGTTGACAGAAACCGACACTGGAACGACAGTAAGAAGGGGTAGCCGCCGGCAACGAGGCGAGCTGGACTCGGTGGGTGGAGTTTTCCCGAAATGCGCACTTATGCAAACTTTCGCCTTCAGCTTCCAGTTTGCGTGCGCGCGGGCTTCGCCCCTCGACCCCACATCGAAGGTCGCCATGGCGACATATCACCTCTCAGTCAAAACAGTCAGCCGGTCCCACGGGCGAAGCGCCACAGGCGCGGCGGCCTACCGGACCGGCGCGCGGATCGCCGACGAGCGCACGGGGACGCTCCACGACTACCGGCGCAGGACCGGTGTTGAATCCACCTTGCTTCTACTTCCGGCCGACGCCCCCGACTGGGCCACCGACCGGGCGCGACTGTGGAACGCCGCCGAGTGGGCGGAGACCCGCAAGAACTCCACGGTGGCCCGCGAATTTGAGATTGCCCTGCCCGCCGAACTATCGGCGGACGAGCGCAAGCTACTTGCCCACGCTTTCGCCCGCCAGATCGTTGAACGCCATGGTTGCGCGGTGGATGTTGCCATCCATACCCCCGGCAAAAAGGGTGATAGCCGCAACCACCACGCCCACATTCTGCTGACCACCCGGCGGCTGACCGCAACGGGATTCACCGAAAAAACCCGCGAGTTGGATGACCTCAAAACCGGGGAAATCAGGTGGTGGCGTGAACAGTTCGCCAACATGCAGAACCTCTATCTGTTTCGCCACGGTCACGGCACCCCGGTCGATCACCGTAGCCTGGAGGCTCAAGCGATCAACCGGGAGCCGACACGGCATCTTGGGCCAGCAGCCACCGGTTACGAGCGGCGCACGGGCCAGCCGAGCCGCAAGCGGCAGGATTACGAGGCCGAGGCCACCGAGCGGCAGGCCCTTGCCAGAAAAGCGGGTGAGCTGGAGCGGCAACGGTTGGATGTCGAGCAGTCCATCATCGACCTATCGGGCGAGTTGGATGCGGCCAAGCGCGAGCGGTGGCAACAGGAAGAGGATGAGATCGAGAGGGAATGGCAGATCGAGGCCGAGCGACAGCGACTGATCGCTGAAGCCCGCGCCCAGGCCGAGCGACAGCGCCAGGAGGCCGCACAGAGACGGTTGGACGCCCAAGCCCTCACCCAGGCCGAGCGACAGCGCCAGGAGGCCGCTGAGGCCGAACGCCAACGGTTGGCCGAGCAGCAGGCGTTGCTCCAGGTCAATATCCCTGGCCTGGAGCGTGAACTGGCCGAGTGGATTCAGCAGCGGCAGGAACTTGTGCTGCGCGAACCACTGCCCGCCGCATGGTTGGCCGACAAATGGGGCGAACTGAAGCGGGCGAAACAGGCAGAGGCGACCGCCAGACAGGCGCTCGATACCCTGGAGGTCGCTTATGCCGACTGGTGTAAGACCCACCGTCTAGGGCTCATGTTGTCCCCCTATATTCCTGGTAGCAAACGACGAGAAAAAGATATTTTTGAACAGCGACTTACAGAGGCCAGGACGACACTAAAACAGGCTGAATCCGCTCTTGCCGTGGCTCGGAAAGCGTATGAGGCGCGGCTACCCGCAGCCGAGTGCGAAGCACAGCAGCTCGCCGAGGAGCGACAGCAGCAGTTGGCCATCCGGCAAAAATGGATCACCCAAGCAAGCATCCTGCTCCAGCAAGCCAGGGCTGCCCAGAATACCGATCAGGAACGCCAAGAAGCAGAAATTCGCGCCCAGACGGAGGCCGAACGCCGGCGGCGGGAAGCCGAGCAGCGGAGGACCCAAGAGCCGGAGCGCCCATTAGCGGAGCCAACGGCACCGAAGCAGGAACCGCCAAAGCCTGCTATACCCGCGTTACAACCGAAACCCCGATATCCCGCGCCAGGCGGGTAAGCACATGAAGGACAAGCAGATCGCCGCCCCCCACGAACCAAACTGTAGGAGATCGCGCCATTGAACGCCGAGACGACCAAACCCGCCTCCCAAGCCGAAGCGAACAGCGCCAGCGCCGGAATCGATCCCCTGTTCGCCAAAATGAAAGCCATCGAGACGCGTGCCATCGAACGATCCAAACGGCGACGCGCGCAAGAATCGCTGCCTTTTCCCCCGGAGGCGAAGGTGGAACCCGCAATACCCGAGCAAACGGCGCAACTGATCGAGTTTCCGCCATGGCCCGATGACCGCCGCGCCACGGCTCAGGCGGTTTTCCGCAGCGCCCTGTTTCCGGCCATGAGTTTCAAGGGAGGACGGCCGTTTCTCAAAGAAGAGCGGCTTTGTTCCGTCGAGGGGGTCGAGGTGTTCTTCACGGGCGAGCGGCTCGATCAATCCGACTTGGACGTCTATCTCGAACTGCTGAAAATCGCTCGACAATCCCCACTCGGCACGAGATGCCACTTTTCAGCCTACAGCCTGCTGAAAGCCTTGGGCCGAGCCACCGGGAAGGCAAACTACAAATGGCTGCACTCGGTCATCATCCGGCTGTGCGGCGGCATCGTGGACATGACCGACCACCAAGTTCGCTATTTCGGCGGGCTGGTCAACGGCGGCACAAAGGACGAGAACACACGGCACTACGACATCGGCATCAACACCGATTTCGCCTGCTTTTTCAAGGCGGGCCTATGGGCGAGCCTGGACAACCAGCAGCGCTGCGCCCTGGGCCGTAACCAGACCGCCAAGGCCCTGCACGCCTACTACTCGACCCACGTCGCGCCAGGACCGCACGGCTTCGAGAAGCTGGCCGGCTTGATCGGTCTTGGTAACAAGACACGCCGAAACTTAAGAGCCAACCTCATCGAAGCGCACGACGAGCTCAAGCGAATTGACTTCCTGTCGGGTTACGAAGTGCGAGAAGACACCATCAAGCCGACGCTCAACCATACCCCGAGCCAGAACCGGCACCTCGTCCGGAAGATCGCTAAAGCCCGTCGCGCCGGCTGTCCAAAGGACACGGTATAGTGAACGCGCTGACACGGTATAGTGAACGCGCTGACACGGTATAGTGAATGCGCTGACACGGTATAGTGAATGCGCTAAAAATGAAAATTTTTGTTTATTTTTAATAAGTTACAGAGTTTTTTTCGGGGGATAACCTTAGGATAACCTATTAATAACCCGGCAGGCCTGTGGATAACTTTGACGCAACGCAGCAAAAATAGAGCAGAACTTTCCCCCCAGACTCCCCAAAATGAGTTCGCTCCGCTCACCGAATTTTTGATTGGGAGGGGTGCAGTAGCCCCCTCCCAAATCCCTCCCCGAAGGCTTGGAGACGGTGAGGGCTTCGGAAACGGTGGGTGATTGCCCGCTGGAAAAGTCAAAAGACGGCATCCAGGAGGGTGGCACGATCCGAGCGGTGGCCTTCGGCATGGGTCGTGGAGGCCCGTGAGAGGCCCTAGAAGCAACGCTGGCGATGTTCGGCTACCCTAGCCTTCCCCAAGCCTTTCCACGTCCCAGAGGGCCATTGCATGGCGACCCGTACCTTCAAAATTCCGAATGGTGCCGAATTGACCCTGTCATCGGACACACTGGAACCCAGTGACTTGGCACTGGCCCAGGT
>JBATDL010000194.1:0-5563 GCA_049663445.1 Candidatus Competibacter sp. | reverse complement strand
AGCCCATTCCCAACCGCCGCAATAATGTAGGTGGCTCGTGGAATGTATACTCTCTTAAGTAAACCTCCACCATACGCCATAGTGCTCATAGCGTACTGAGTGGTTTGTGTGATAAAATTCCATGCTAGTAAGCCACATAATAGGTAAACCGCATAATTGGGTAGCGATGATTTAAACATTGTGCCAAAAGCGATGGTGAGGACTATTGTTTGCAGTAATGGATTAAGTAGCATCCAAAAAACACCCAGCACTGAACGCTTATAGCGATTTTTTATGATATTCCCCACCATCAGAAAGATCAGGTCGCGATAATGAACGAGCTGAATAAACTCGTCAATTACTGGTGGTGGTCTATTGCCAGAGTCGTACTCAAGCATTATTAAAGTGGATACCCGTCGCCAGACTGTAATGATGAACGCTTTGTTAGCATTCACGATCACATTGTTTTTGAGTAGGTGTCTTTTGAGTGCGGCCGCACGCCTGCGCCTTCTCGATCACCCAAACGCTCGTTCCCTGCATGGACAGCCCATCCCGAGAACGGGAGGGTTGGCGGTTTTGGGAGGAATCTTCGCCGGCCTATCGGTCACGCTGCTTGTTGAAACCGTCCCTCCATTGATACGGATCACAGGCTTTCTGCTCGCCGGCCTGATTCCATTGGCGCTGGTATCGTTTCAGGATGACCGCAAGAGCGTCGCTGCCCGGTGGCGCATCTTAGTTCATCTGTGGGCCGCTGTCAGCTTGTTGGTGGCGGATCTGGTGCCCGGCTCATTGGTGCTACCCGGTCTCGCCTTAGCTCTTCCTGCTTGGATTGCCCTCCCTCTTGTCCTGCTATTCGCCGTCTGGATGATCAACCTCTACAACTTCATGGACGGCATGGACGGTTTCGCCAGCGGCATGGCGGTGATCGGTTTCTCGGCTCTGGCTTGGCTGGGTTGGGCTGACGCTGGGTTTGCGACTTTCTGTCTGGTCGTGGTGGCGGCCGGTGCGGGTTTCCTGGTTTACAATTTTCCGCCCGCCAAAATTTTCCTCGGCGACACCGGCTCCACCGCGCTGGGCTTTCTGGCGGCGGGGTGCAGTCTGTGGGGTGCCAAAGTCGGCTTATTCCCGTTCTGGGTGGCGCTGCTGGTGTTCTCCCCCTTTATCGTCGATGCCACCGCGACCTTGTTGTGCCGGTTGCTGCGCGGGGAGAAGGTCTGGGAGGCGCACCGAAGCCATTATTACCAGCGGGTGGTGCTGCTCGGCTGGGGGCATCGTCGTACCGTGCTAGCGGAATATACGCTGATGCTGGCCTGCGCCGGTTCCGCCTTGCTGGCGGTTCGGCTGCCGCCCGTCGGGCAAACAATCCTGGCGGTGGTTTGGATCTGGGTCTACGGCCTCCTGATGTGGGGAGTGGGGCGGCTGGAACGGCGGCATGCTACAGTATCCGCCTCGTGAAACTCGAACATTTCCTCAATCTCCCCCCCACTGCGCGCCGCGCGCTGCTGGTCGTCGGCGACGCGCTTGCCGTGCTGGTCGCGGTCTGGTCCGCGTTCGCCATTCGCCTCGGCGACTGGTGGCCACCGATGCTACAGGATGTGGTCTGGCTGTTTCCGTTGGCGGTAGTCATCCTCGTCCCGACCTTCGCGGCGGTTGGCCTGTACCGCCCGATCCTGCGCTACGCCGACGAAAGCCTGCTGTACACCATCGTGCTCGGCGTCAGCGCCGGGATTCTGCTGATGATGGCGGTCTGGGTATTCCTGCGCCAAGGGCTGGTGCCGCGGTCGTCCTGGCTCATCGGCTGGCTGGTGCTGGTCGCGCTGGTCGGTGGTGGCCGGTTGGCGATTCGTCGCATCCTGCGCCGGCGATTTCGAGCCAGCGCGGCGCGCACGCCCGTGATCATCTACGGCGCGGGCGAGGCCGGTGCACAATTGGTCAACGCCCTGCGCTACAGTGCCGAATTCGCACCCATCGCGTTCGTCGACGACAACCCGCAGCTATGGGGCAGCGTGGTGCTGGGTCTCAAGGTGCGGGCACCTTTCAAACTATCGCGGCTGGTGGCTCAGCACGAGGGTAGTCTGATCCTGCTGGCGCTGCCGTCGGCGTCGCACCGTCGCCGCCGGGAAATTTTGGAAGCACTGGCCGGCTTACCGGTACGGGTGCTGGCCTTGCCCACCCTGGCGGAGTTGACCAGTGGCGCCCGACGCATCGATGAATTTCGCGAAGTCGATGTCGAGGATATCCTCGGTCGCGATTCGGTCCAACCCAACGAGGCGCTGCTGCGGGCGCGGGTGAGTGGCAAGAGCGTGATGGTGACCGGCGCGGGCGGTTCGATCGGGGCCGAGCTGTGTCGGCAGATCCTGCTGTTGCGGCCGCGCCGACTGGTGTTGTTTGAGCGCTCCGAGTACGCCCTTTATGCCATCGAGCAGGAACTGTGCGTCATGTTGGCCAACATGGTGCATTCCCATCCCCTCACTATCCCGAACCCGGCTGCCTCAGGATCGAAGGAGAGCACGAACATGCAACCCGCCGACCCACCGGCGAGGAGGGAGCTTGCGGGCGAGGGGAGCATCGAACTGATCCCGCTGCTGGGTTCGGTCATTCACCAGCGCCGGTTGCAAGTCGCCATGGAGCGCTTTCAGGTCGAAACCGTTTATCATGCCGCCGCCTACAAGCATGTGCCGATCGTCGAACACAACCCCATCGAGGGGGTGCAGAACAACGTATTCGGCACTTGGCGGGCCGCCGAGGCCGCCATCGCCGCCGGGGTCGGGACGTTCGTGCTGATTTCCAGCGACAAGGCGGTGCGCCCGACCAACGTGATGGGCGCCACCAAACGGCTGGCGGAACTGATTCTGCAAGGGCTGGCGAGGGAGGGCGGCCCCACCCGGCTGTGCATGGTCCGCTTCGGCAATGTGCTGGATTCTTCCGGTTCCGTGGCGCCGCTGTTTCGCGAGCAGGTCCGCAAGGGTGGACCGGTGACGGTGACCCATCCCGAGGTGGAGCGCTACTTCATGACCATCCCCGAGGCGGCGCAATTGGTGATTCAGGCCAGTGCCCTGGCCCAGGGCGGCGATGTGTTCCTGCTCGATATGGGCGAGCCGGTGCGGATTCTCGATCTGGCGCGGCGGATGATCCGGTTGTCCGGGCTGGAAGTGCGGGACGAGGATCATCCCGAGGGCGATATCGAAATTCGTTTCACCGGCCTGCGCAGCGGCGAGAAACTGCGCGAGGAACTGCTGATCGGCAGCGACGATCTGGTCACCGAGCACCCGATGATCCGCCGGGCCTGCGAGCGCAATTTGCCGTGGCCGATGGTCCGGGACTGCCTGGAACGGCTCGCCGCCGCTTCGCGTAGTTTCGACTATCCGACCGTGCGGGCGATCCTGCGGGAAGCCGTAGCCGAGTACCAGCCGGAGAACGACATCGAGGACTGGATCTGGTTGGCGGATCGGCGGCAAGAACTGGTGGACGCGATGGTCAGTCGGTCTGCGTTGTTGCCGGCGCCTCCGCCGCAGTCGGCCAGATGACTACGGTTTTGACCCGGTTGCCGGAGATTTCCACGATCTCGGTCAGGTGACCCATCAGCGACAGTCGGGCGCCCGGTTCGGGGATGGTTTCGAGGTGCTCCATGATCAGACCATTGAGGGTGCGGGGGCCGTCGGTGGGCAATTTCCAGTCCAATGCCCGGTTCAGGCTGCGAATCGAGGTGCGACCGTCCACCACATAGCCGCCGTCGGCGCGCGGGACCAGGTTGCGCTTGCCGATGGCGGCAGGGTCGGTGGTGAATTCGCCCACGATTTCCTCCAGGATGTCCTCCAGCGTCACCAGCCCCAGCACTTCACCGTACTCGTCCACCACCAGCCCGACGCGCCGGCGCAACTGCTGAAAGTTGAGCAACTGCCGGGTCAGCGAAGTGCCTTCGGGGATGAAATAGGGTTCCCGGATCAGGCTTTCCAGATCGGCCCGGTCGAAATCCGGTTTCTGCATCATCGTGTTGAGCACCTTACGCAGGTGCAAAAAGCCCACGACCTGATCGAAGGTGTCGCGGTAGACCAGCATACGGGTGTAGGGGCTGCGGGTCAGTTTGGTGACAATCTCCGCCCAGTCGCCTTCCAGGTCGATACCCTCCACCTCATTGCGCGGCACCATGATGTCATTGACGGTGATCTCTTCCAGCTCCAGGATGCCCAGCAACATGGTTTGATGCCGCTTGGGGATCATGACCCCGGCTTCAAGCACCACCGTGCGCAGTTCCTCGGCGCTGAGCGAGTGCGGGCTGGAGGTCTGAATCGTCACTCGGAACAGTCGCAACAGGCTGTTGGCCACCGTGTTGGTCAGCCACACCAGCGGGTAAAATACCTTGAGCAGCGGTGCCAGCACCGCAGAGGCGGGAAAGGCGATGCGTTCGGGGTGCAGGGCCGCCAGCGTCTTGGGCGCGACTTCGCCGAACACCAGCAGGACCAGCGTCAGGGCGACGGTGGAGACCAGAATGCCGGCATCGCCCAGGAAGTGGATGGCGATGATGGTCGCCAGCGAAGACGCCAGAATATTGACGAAATTGTTGCCGAGCAGAATGATGCCGATCAGCCGATCCGGCCGCTCCAGCAGCCGGCTGGTGCGCAGCGCGGCTTTGTTGCCTTCCCGAGCACGGTGGCGCAGGCGGTAGCGGTTGAGGGTCATCAGTCCGGTTTCGGAACTGGAAAAAAAGGCGGAACAGCCGATAAGAAGGACTAGAGCGACGCACAACACGCCAATATGAAGATCGTCCAAATCGCGAAACCTTAGTTTTGGGTGGATGAACCGTATTTACGAGTTGCCAGCGCATGCTGTCAAGCCGTCGACCGATCCGAAGCGGTTCGGCCAGGGCGGGAAGCGTGAGCGTTCAGTAGCGTTGCAGGATCAATTCCAGCACCAGTTTGCTGCCAAAGTAGGCCAGAGCCAGAAACGCAAAGCCGCTTAGGGTCCAGCGGATGGCGGTACGCCCGCGCCAGCCGAAGCGCCAGCGGCCCCACAACAGCACCCCGAACACTCCCCAGGCGATGAAGGACAGCACGGTTTTATGAACCAGGTGCTGGGCGAAAATATCCTTGAGGAACAGCAGGCCGCTGAATAAAGTGATGCTGAGCAGGACGAAGCCGGCGCCGATCATCTGAAACAGCAGGGATTCCATCGCGGTGAGCGGCGGGATGCCGCGCAGAAAACCGCCGGGCTGGCGTCGGCGCAAGCGGTGCTCCTGGATCGCCAGCAGCACCGCCTGGGCCGCTGCCAGTGCCAGCAGCGAATAGGCCAGGATGGCGATGAGAATGTGTAGCTCCAGTGGCCACTGCCCGGGGTCGGCGACGATGCGTTCGGTGGCGAACAACCGGCCGAGCACCAGCGTCAGCGCGCCGAACGGTAGGGCGATGATGCCGAGGTTCTCGACCGGCCGCACCATCGCCGCTGCCAGCAGAACCACGTTGATCAGCCAACCGGTGAACGACAGTGCGTTGAAGAAGCCGAGATTGAGACCGGCGGGTTGGAACACCGTTTGGGCCAGGATCATGGCGTGCAGGATCACCGCCCCCCAGCCCAGGGCCAGTGGGCC
>JBATDL010000193.1:0-1804 GCA_049663445.1 Candidatus Competibacter sp. | reverse complement strand
GCGGCGGGCTGCGCGGCGACCAGCAACATGGCTTGCGCCACATCGTCCACATGGACCAGCGAGCGGCGGTTGCCGGTTTCCGGCAGCGGCGGCAACCAGCCACGCCGCGCGACGGCGATCAAGCGCGCCAGATTGCCTTTCATCCCCGGACCATAGACTAGAACCGGCCGCAAATTGACCGCATGCCAGCCACGCTCGCGACCCACTGCCAGCACCCGCTCCTCGGCGGCGCGCTTGGCCCGACCATAAGGCGTATCCGCCGCCGCATCCCAGCTTTCGTCCACGCAGCGTGGACCGGGATCGCCCACCGCCTTGCAACTGCTCAGGAAGACAAAGCGCTCGATTCCGGCCATCGCCGCCGCGTCGAGCAGCCGGAAGGTACCCTCGGCGTTCACCGCCCAGTGCCGCGCCGCGAAATCCGGCGTGTCCGCCGCGTCGGCATGGGCGAAACCGGCGACATGCAGCACGGTGTCCACTCCGAGGCAGGCTCGCACCAGACTGGCAGTGTCATCCAGATCACCGAGCACCTTTTCCACCTCAACCCGATCCTGGCAGGACCCGTAGATGACTTCCTGTGTCCTGACCAACACCCGCACACGCGCACCCCGTTCGTGCAGCGCAGCGACCAACCGACAGCCAATGAACCCGGTTCCACCGGTCACCAGCACCGATCTGCCCTGGAAAAAGTCCGCCGCTACCACCCGCGCCAGCCGTGTCGGTTGAAGAACTGCACCGCCGCCCGTAGAAAAAGGCCAACATGACGGACTCCCTTGCGAGCGGCATGGCCGCCGAGATGGACGACGCGCACCGCCGGCACGTACACCAGCCGGGCCACCGCCGCCAAGCGCAGACTCAAATCGAAATCCTCGAAATAGAGAAAATATTCCGGGCGGAATCCTCCAAGCTGCTCCAGCGCCGCCCGCCGGCACAGCATGAAACAGCCGCTGGCGATGGGCGGGTCCCACAGCACGGCATCGCCGATCTGATCGCGCAGTTCGTAACGATCCAGCCGATTCCGAAAACGCCGCCGCAGCCAAGCTGGGGCAAATCCGCGCAACGCCAGATCCAGCACTGTCGGATAACGCTTGCACAGATACTGCCGCCGGTTGTCTCCGTCCCAGGCCGCCGGCGCCACCAACCCCGCCTCGGGATAGGCGGCCAGAAACGTCAAGCCCTCGCTCAGGGCATCTTCTTCCAGCAACACGTCGGGATTGAGAATAAGGTGAAATTCGCCGGCGCCTCGATGAAAGGCCAGATTGTGTCCAGCGCCATAACCGACATTGCCTTGCCCGCTGAGCAATTCGACCGTTGCCGGTAAATCCATCGTGTCCAGCAACTGTCGCAAGGATTCGCGCCAACCGGAACCGGGGCCGTTATCGACCAGGATCAATTGCGCCCGATCCAGCAGTCCCCGTTCGGCCGCATGCCGCAATGCCCGTCCCAAGCTGTCCAGCACCGTGGTCAGCACAGGCAGATCGGGCGCATGGGTGACGATGGCCACGGTCAGCGAGGGGGTCACGAGCGGCATTCGCGCCGCCAGCCGCGCTGCCAGCACTGCCTGGGCCACCACCGCCGCCTCGGAAGGTACGGAGACAATAATCTCGCCTGCGGCATTCGCTGGAACGGCGGTCACGATGAACTGATAGACCAGCGCTTCGGGACGATCCAGCAAGGCGCGGATCACCTCGACCGGCAACGTCTCGGCCCAGCCACCCTCGATCCACTGGTCGGCAAACTCGGATCGATCCAGATCCATGATCGTCGTTTCCAATGCGACCGCGCGCAGGCCCTGCGCCTCCAGCAG
>JBATDL010000192.1:0-2248 GCA_049663445.1 Candidatus Competibacter sp. | reverse complement strand
GTCGTACACGGCGTCGCTCTGATGCGAGACCGTATCGCTGCCACGACCGGCGCGCACCACCAGCACCGGTTTAACTCGCGCCGCCGCCCGCGCCGCCGACAGGAAGGATCGAGCGATTTCCACATCCGTTCCCGCCGCGCCCACGGGGAGCGCCTCCAGACACAGCAGGATGGCCTGGGTGTCGGGGTTGTCAGCGAATCCGTCCAGCAGTTCGGCGAAACCGACATCGATGCCAGTGCCCAGCGCGACCATGCTGGAGATACCGATGCCCCGCCTGGCCATCCATTCCAGTACCGGCGTCAGCACCATCCCCGACTGGGCGACCAATGCCAGGCGGCCAGTCGGCGGGAAGCGATGACCGAGCGAGGCGTTGAGGCCGACGCGCGGCGCCAGAAGGCCGAAGCTGTCCGGGCCAAGCACGCGCAGTCCATGCGGTTTAGCCGCTGCGAGCAGGGCGGAATGCGGGTCCGCCGCCCTATTGGTTTTACCCGAATCGGCGGCGCTGACGACCACCGCGACCCCGGTGCCGCGCCGACCCAGCTCGGCCAGCAGTGTCGGGAGGGTGGAGGCGGGCGTAGCGAGGATCGCCAATTCCGGGGTACGCGGCAGTTCGGATAGATGCCGGAAAGCCGACACCCCCTGCACGCGTCGATGCCGGCGGTTGACCAGGAACAGATCACCTTTGAAACCGCCGGCCAGCACATTGCGGGTTAGCACCTCGCCCGGCGAGCCGGGTCGCTCGCTGGCGCCGATCAGCACGACCGAGTCGGGCTCGAACAAATACCGTGGCAGTGGGATCAGCATCGTCGTGACTCCTAGCCTGGATGGTCCGGGTATACGGCGTGGTCATGCGGAATGCAACGGGGTGGCGAATGCCCATCCCGGCGAGCTGCCGGACGGCGGCGGAAAACTCATGAAATCCCACGAAGTGAGCGAGGGTTTCATCCGGCGGATATAATCACTACCGACAGCTACGAGTCTGTCACGACTGTTTATCCCAAACCATTCGATTAGGAGGCATGGATGAAAGCTTTACAAAGTCTGCTGGTTATCCTGGCACTGTTGGCCAGCGGCATCGCCGCGCCGGCGTTTGCCGGAGACACGGACCCGTTGTTCGTAAACATGACCACCGACGACGCCCATCGCGCCAACATGGCGATCACTTTCGGCAAAGCACAAATGGAGCGGGGGCACCCGCTGACGGTTTTTCTGAACGACAAAGGCGTTTTCGTCGGCGCCAAGGCCAACGCCGCGAAATACGGTGAACCGCAAAAGAAGCTGGGCGAAATCCTGAGCAAGGGCGGCGTGGTCATCGCCTGTCCGATGTGCATGAAACATTACGGCGTCGCGGAAACCGATCTGCTGCCGGGGATTCAGGTGGGCAAACCTGAGCTGACCGGCGCTGCCTTGTTCAAGGAAGGCACGCAAACCCTGAGCTGGTAATTCCAGCGGACGTCCGTTGTCGTCAGTCGCGCGGGAAGGATCGAACAGGTTGCGCTCGGCCTTTCCATTCCGCTCGCGAATCCTGGTGCCGGACGTCCTTCATGGCAGACAGTCCCGCAAGGCGGCGAGCAGCCGGGTATTATCGGTGGGTCGGCGCACCGCCAGCCGGAAGAAGCGACCCGGCGTCAACCCGTGAAACGAATCGCCGCAACGGATCAGGATGTGCCGCGCGGCCAGTCGCCCCGCCAACTCGCCGGTTGGTGGGCCGGCCAGCAATTCGACCAGAATGAAATTGGCGGCACTGGGATATGGTCGTAACCCGTCGATCATATTGAGTCCAGCGAGCAGGCGCGCTCGCGCTCCGGCGAGTCGGCGCAACCCTTTTTCCAACGCCATCCGCGAGTCAGTGGCCAGCATGATCCCGCCCCAGGTTTGGACCAGGCTGCTCACGCTCCAGGGCGGTTGCAGGTCCGCCAAACGCTCCAGCCAAGCGCGCTTGGCCGTGGCGAGGAAACCGATTCGCAAGCCCGGCACGGCGAAGCTCTTGGTTAGGGAACGGGCGATCAGGAGACGAGGCAACTCGGTCAGGCGCGGCAACAGGGAATACGGCGGGTCCACGCCGGCGAACTCGCTGAAGGCTTCGTCCACGATCCAGGCGCAGTCGTGGGCGTGGATGAGTTCGCTCAGTGCGTGGGCGGGAATGCCGTGACCGGTCGGGTTGTTGGGATTACCCAACAGCACGCAGGCGGGCCGGTGAGTGACGATTGCGCGGTCAAGCCGGGCGAGAATAGCCGCAGAAGTGCCG
>JBATDL010000191.1:0-7245 GCA_049663445.1 Candidatus Competibacter sp. | reverse complement strand
ACTGACCAGCACTTGCGGCGTGTACACGGTCCGGGAGCCCTGCTGCGCCGCCAGCGCCCGTTGCCGCGCGCTGAACGCGGGCTGAGCGAAGCGGTCCTTCCAACCCAGGCGATCCCAGTAATCGACATGGAACGCCAGCGCCACGACCTGGCGCGAATCCCAGTCCCGTGCTGTTTGACGACTCAGCCAGCGGTCCGCCGGGGGACAACTGTTGCAACCTTCGGAGGTATAAAGTTCCACCAGCGCCGTGCGGGTTGCCGGGCTGACCGCCGTGCACTCGGCTGACTTCGCCAGTAAGGCAGGCGTCCATGCCAGCGTCAAAATCAAGGTGATGGCTAGTGAAGGTGTTTTCATGTCTCGCCTCACATCGGATACATTGTGTTCGATCGAAAAACCTAACACACAGATGAACGCCTTTCTCGCAACAAGTTATTTGATATTTTAATGTCTTTTCTGCTTTACGGCAGGGTGCGGCAGGGCGACGAAGGCCCGGCGTCGTCAAATGGTTAACAAGAGTTCATCGGGTTGTTGCTAAATTTTCATATCGCCGAGGCAAATTCCGCTGATTACCGTCATTCATAATCAAGGCGAGGCGGATTCATGCAGCCATATCAATTCCGGACCGTTTGGCTCTCCGATGTCCATCTGGGGTTCAAGGACTGCAAGGCACAGTTTTTGCTCGATTTTCTGGAAACAGCGAAGTGCGAACGGCTCTATCTGGTCGGCGATTTGATCGATTTCTGGAGCCTGCACAAGGGTGGGCGCTGGCCGGCAGGGCATGGCCTCGTGCTGAAGTCCTTGCTGGCCAAGGCGAAGGAAGGCGTGCGGGTGACTTACATTCCCGGCAACCACGACGAGGTGGCGCGCGATTATCTGGGCCTGTTGGTGGGCGGGATCGAGATCGTTTCGGAATGCGAGCACCGCACCGCCGACGGCCGGCGCTTTCTGGTGACCCACGGCGACGAGCTCGACAGTGCAGTCAAGTGCGGGGGCTGGCTAACCGGCGTGTTCGGCGATTGGATGTACGACGTGTTGCTGTTCGCCAACCGCTGGACCAATCGATTGCGCCGTCGGCTGAACTATCCGTATTGGTCGCTGGCGAATTTTCTTAAGCTGCGGATCGGGCAGGCTACTGCCTATATCGCCCGCTTCGAAGCCGCTGCGGCGCGCGAGGCCCGACAGCGGGGTTTCGACGGCGTGATCTGCGGTCATATCCACAAGGCGGAGCTGAGGGATGTCGGCGGGGTATGCTACGCCAATGACGGCGATTGGATCGAAAGCTGTACCGCTCTGGTCGAGCACCGCGACGGCCGGTTGGAAGTCCTGCACTGGGTCGAGGAAGCGGCACGTTGTCGAGTGTGGACCGCGCCGGAGGTGAAAGCGACCGAGGCGGAGCCGGAAGCGGCGTAGGGCCGGCGTATTTCGCTCCGCTATTCGATCCCGGCGTCGGGCGGGGTAGGGGCTCAGCCGGGGGCGCCGATGAAGTGGAAGTAGCGCCAGAGGCCACCGTAGGCCCGCTGGACGGTGGCATCCAACGGTCGAAAGTGGGCGTGCAGTTCCGGCAGCAACTGGCCCGTCATCCGCACATGATTGACGCTCATCCAGCGCTGAAACGCCGGCCGATCCGAATCGTGGAAATCCACCACCGCGATCAAGCCGTCCGCAGCTAAATCCTGACGGGCGTTGGCGATGACCGCTTCCCAACCTGGATTGATCATGCTCAAACAGTAGGATAGGACGATCAGATCGAAACCGGGTCGATGGTCCAGCGATCCGGCGTAGGGCTGATGCAACAGGGTGATCCGGTCGCCGTATGGCGCCAAGCGGCGGCGCGCGCGCGTGAGCATGTCAGCCGAGAGATCCAGTCCGGTGAGCCGTGCTTGAGGAAGGCGCCGCGCCATCCGGGCCAAATTACTACCGGTACCGCAACCGATTTCCAGGATGTTCGCCGGCGCATGCCGGGAGGCCATCCGCTCGATCAGATCGGCGCGGCCGAACAGGAAACTCCAGCGGGTGGCATCGTAAATCCGGGCGTGGAACCGGTAATAGCGTTGCAGCGCGCGGTTCGGCGCGGTGGTCGCGGTCACAGCACTTCCGCCAGATGCAGGCTACCGTAAGTGCCGACCCGATCTTGCGAATGCAGGGCGGCGGTCAGTTCCGGGAAGAAGCGCACGGTGGATTTCACCCACTCCGGCAGGAAATTCAATTCCGGGCTGGCCGAACGCAGCATGATTTTACTGCCGGGCCGGCTGTTGGCCAGAATCAGCTCCCACTCCTCGCGCAACGCTTCGGGCTTGTGCCAAGCCAGCCAGTCCTGGTGATCCAGCAGCACGAAATGACTGTAGGCGCCGGGATGTTCCTTGAGAAAATGGCTCACGGTGGCGTTGTGGGTGCGCACGCGACCGACGTTGGCGTGTAACTGTTCGAAGTTTTCCGACTTGAGATAATTCGGGCAACAGTCCGGCGTGTAGGAGCCGGTCAGGTACACCCGCCAGAAGTAGTTGTCGTGGATCAGCACTTCGGTGAGTACATGCCGCAGCTTGGCGCTGACATAGCCCACCATCCCGCCGGGATACTGGGTGTTGATCAGCCGGATCTGCGGCCGGGGCACCCCCAGCATGGCCATGGTCATCGGCTGCTTGACCAGCCAGGAGGTGAAGCGGCCCCACAGCACCGACTCGATCTGCTGGTAGATGTCCCGCTGTTCGGCCAGGGTCTGGGCGTCCAGCAGATCGAGCAGCCGCGAACGTAGCTTGCGATCGGCGCTCAGCAGATAGCGGCTCAGAATCCAGGCGACCGCCCCGGAGGTGCCGTAGTAGTAGAACGACTTCTTGCGGCTGCTGCTATCGAAGTAGTCAATCTTTTCATCCCAGAAGGCTTGGGCGTAGGCCGGCAGACTTTGCCGGGCCGCGCGGTAAATCTTGCGGAATGCCTGGTGCGAGCCATTCCCGAACAGATTGAACAGATCGGCGAAATCGCCCCGTTCGATCAGTGCCAGCTTGAGATGCAACAGGGCATTTTGGCGTGGGTTGACGTCGACCGCGTGAATTTCCGCCGGGGAATCGAGCAGGTAATCCAACGTGTTGCAACCGGCGCTGGTGAGCACCACGACCCGACTGTCGTCGTCCAGATCGAGAATCCGCCGGTCGATGCGCGGATCTTCCCAGCAGACGTTGTAGATCAGGCAACGCTTATGCACCGCCTTGAATACCAGATCGTGCGCGCCGTTGACCAGTTTCGTGCCGATTTTCTTGACCATGCCATCAATCGCCGTGGGAAGTCTGAATACATCATTTCCGAACACGCGATGGTGGGCGAACACAGTGACAGCCGGATGGCGGGGCCGTTAAATTTTGGTGATAAAAACCGGTCCCCGCAGATCTTGGTAACCGGTCGAACGTTGGATGGTGTCTCTGCAAAGGTCACAACCGCACCCGATTCAGGCGCAGAGCGTTGAACACCACCGACACCGAACTGAAGCTCATCGCGGCGGCGGCGATGATCGGCGACAACAGGATGCCGAAGAAGGGATACAGCACGCCCGTCGCCACCGGCACGCCGAGGGAGTTGTAAACGAATGCGAAGAACAGGTTTTGACGGATATTGCGCATGGTCGCGCGGCTCAGTTGTCGAGCGCGAACGATGCCGTTCAAGTCACCCTTGACCAGGGTCACGCCGGCGCTTTCCATGGCTACGTCGGTACCGGTGCCCATCGCAATACCGACCTGCGCTTGCGCCAGGGCCGGCGCATCGTTGACGCCGTCGCCGGCCATCGCCACCCGCCGGCCCTCCTTCTGCAACGCCTTGATCTTTTCCGCTTTCTGGTCGGGCAGTACGCCAGCAATGACCTGATCCAGGCCAAGCTTTTTTGCCACCGCTTTGGCCGTGGTTTCGCTATCGCCGGTCAACATGACGATAGTCAGTCCCTCTGCGTGGAGCGCCTGAATGGCACTGGGCGTCGTTTCCTTGATGGGATCGGCGACGCCGATCAAGCCCCCGGCCTGACCGTCTACCGTCACGAACATCACGGTCTGGCCATCGGCCCGTAGCTTTTCCGCCTCGTTTTCCAGCACGCCTGGGTCGATATTCAACGCGATCAGCAACGCGCGGTTGCCCAAAGCGACTTGTCGGCCATCCACTTGGCCCATTACGCCTTTGCCGGTGATCGATTCGAAGTGTTCGGCTTGACCGAGCGTGATGCCCCGCTCCTGAGTACCGCCGACGATGGCGGCGGCCAACGGATGCTCGCTGCCTCGTTCCAGGGTCGCGACCAGCCGGAGCAGAGTCGCCTCATCCAGATGGGCTCCGGTCACGACCGACACCAGCTTGGGTTTGCCCTCGGTCAGGGTGCCGGTCTTGTCCACCACCAGGGTGTCGATCTGGCGCAGCACTTCGATGGCTTCGGCGTTTTTGAACAACACGCCGGCCGTGGCGCCCTTGCCGGTCGCGGTCATGATCGACATGGGCGTTGCCAACCCCAGCGCGCACGGACAGGCGATGATGAGCACCGCCACGGCGTTGATGAGGGCGTAGGCCATGGCCGGGGGCGGTCCGAAGATCGCCCAGACGATGAAGGTAAGCACGGCACTGGCAATGACCACCGGCACGAAGTAGCCGGCGACCTGGTCGGCCAACTTCTGGATGGGTGCGCGACTGCGTTGGGCTTGCGCCACCATGTGCACAATTTGGGACAACAAGGTATCGGCGCCGACTCGTTGCGCTTCCATGACCAGGCTGCCGGTGCCGTTCACCGTGGCGCCGATGACCGGATCACCGGGATTTTTCTCGATCGGTATCGACTCGCCGGTGACCATGGATTCGTCGACGCTGCTGTGGCCTTCCCGCACGACGCCATCCACCGGCACTTTTTCACCGGGGCGGACCCGCAGTCGGTCGCCGAGATGAATCTGATCCAGCGGCACATCTTCATCGCTGCCGTCGTCATTGATGCGGCGAGCGGTTTTCGGCGCCAAGCCCAACAAGGCTTTGATGGCGGCGCCGGTTCGGTGGCGCGCTCGCAGCTCCATCACCTGACCCAGCAGGACTAGAGTCACGATCACCGCAGCGGCTTCAAAATACACCGCAACTTCGCCATGAGCATCGTGGAAGGAAGGTGGAAAGAGTTCCGGTAGCAGCGTCGCCACAATGCTGTAGATAGACGCCACCCCCACACCCAGGCTGATCAAGGTGAACATATTGAGGCTGCGATTGATGAGGGATTGCCAGCCCCGTTCGAAAAACGGCCAGCCGCCCCACAACACCACCGGCGTGGCCAGCGCCAGTTCCAGCCAGTTCAGGTCGCGAGACGAAGCCAGTCCATCGAACGGCATGCCCGGAACATGTCGACCCATCGCCACGACGACCAGCGGAACGGTCAGCAGGACACTGATCCAGAAGCGCCGGCTCATATCCTTGAGTTCCGGGTTTTCCTCTTCTTCGAGGGTCACGGTCCGGGGTTCCAGGGCCATGCCGCACTTGGGACAATTGCCGGGCGCGTCCTGAACGATCTCCGGGTGCATGGGGCAGGTATACTCGATCTTGGTCGCTTGGACGGGTATCCCTGCCGGCTCCAGCGCCATGCCGCACTTGGGGCAACTGCCCGGCCCTTCCTGACGCACTTCTGGGTGCATCGGACAGGTGTACATCGCCGCCATCCCGTGGGTCGGCGTTTCGACCGCTGGCTTTACGGAATGAACGAGGTGGTGATCGTGGGCATGTGCAGGGTCATGCTCGTGATTGCAGGAATGTTCGTGACTATTCATCAGGCATCCTCCTGGTCAATGAAGGTTTGAGGACCTATGTTTACGTCCGTACCTGAGTACGGAGTCAAGCATGAAAAAAACGGCTTCACTAACGGTTGGCGAACTGGCGAAAACCGCCGATGTCCATGTCGAGACCGTGCGCTACTACCAGCGACGCGGCTTGCTGGCGATGCCGGAACGCCAGTACGGGGCCATTCGCCGCTATACGGTCGCCGACCGCGACCGGCTACGGTTTATCCGCCGGGCGCAGCGTTTGGGCTTTACGCTGGAAGAGATCGCCCAGTTGCTCGCGTTGGACGCCATCCGTGATCGAGACCGCGCGCGCGCCCTGGCCGAGGCCAAGGTCACCGATCTCGATACCCGTATCGCCGATCTGCGGGCCATGCGCCGCGTGCTGGTCGAACGGATCGAGCACTGCGCCCACGGCCAACCCGCCGAACCCTGTCCGATCCTCGACGCCTTCCAACACGAATTCACCGAGTTATCCACGCTGGAATAATGGATGGAGTGCTAATGCCCCCGCGCCTGCTGGTCATCGATGACGATGCCGCGCTCAACCTCGCGCTGTGCACTCATTTCGAGGATCGCGGCTGGCGGGTCACGGGCGTACACAATTGCGCCGCCGGTCTAGCCGCGATGACCGGGGGAGCCTTCGACGTGGTTCTGCTCGACGTGCAATTGCCGGACGGCGAGGGTGTCGAGTTGCTCGGCCGTTTGCTCAAGCTCGATCCCCACCTGCCGGTGATCCTGATTACCGGTGGCCGCGATATCGAACGCGCCATGCAGGCCATTGCCGCCGGCGCTTTCGACTGGCTGTCCAAGCCATTTGAACCCGCCGAATTGGAGCGACTGGTGGACCGCGCCCATGCCACCCGCCAGGCGACCGCCGCCGATGTGGCCGAAACCGATGATGCGCCGCTGCGAACCCTGGTGGGCGAGAGTCGGGCGTTGCTGGAAATCGGCAAGACTCTGGCTCGGGTGGCGCCCAGCGATACCCGGGTGCTGATCACCGGTGAAAGCGGCACCGGCAAGGAAGTGATCGCGCGGTTGGTGCATACCTACAGCGGCCGGCGTGGGCCATTTGTCGCCATCAACTGCGCGGCACTGGTCGAAACCCTGCTCGAATCGGAACTGTTCGGACATGAACGCGGCGCCTTTACCGGTGCTCACGCCGCCAAGCCCGGCAAGTTCGAGCAAGCGGCCGAGGGGACCCTGTTTCTCGATGAAGTCGGTGAGCTGCCGCCGACCATGCAGGCCAAGTTGCTGCGCATCTTGCAGGAAGGTGTGTTCGAACGGGTGGGCGGCACGCAGACATTGAAGACATGCGCTCGGATCGTTGCCGCAACCAACCGCGATTTGTTGGCCGAAGTCGCCGCCGGGCGGTTTCGCGAAGATCTGTTGTACCGGCTGGCGGTGATTACGCTGCATGTCCCGCCGCTGCGCGAGCGGCGCGAGGATATCCTGCCATTGGCCCGCCATCTGC
>JBATDL010000190.1:0-1699 GCA_049663445.1 Candidatus Competibacter sp. | reverse complement strand
GGGATAGCCGGCGATCACCGATTCGCCGTCGGGCAAATCGGGCAGCGGCCGGGCGAACAGAAAGCTGTCAGCGGCCAACGCCAGTTGTTCGATCCAGTCGGGCGGCGAATCGGCGAAGTGTGGACGGGCACGGTTGAGCAACGCGGCCTCGCGGTCGAAAAACCGTTGCAGCGCCGCGTCCAGATCGGCGGAAGCATTATCGTGCAGGCTGGCGGCGATGCCGACCCAGCAGCCAGGACGCAAGTTCAACAGCACATGACCGATGCACAGATGCGCGTCTCGATCCGGTAGGCCGCGTTCCCGTTCCACCGGCAAATCGAAATTTTCGATCCAATCCCACGCGGTCTGAAACTGGCCGTCCACGGCCTGAAAACGCAAAGTGAAACGATCAGGACAGATGACGTGCAGTTGCTCTCCAACCGTCTCCACTTGTGGCGTGAAACCGCCGGGCATCATGCTGACGTGATGATCGCGGGCGTTGACCAGCAAGCGAACTTGCAATCGTAAGTCCCGGTCGGCATCGGCGGATTCCAGCCGGTACGCCACATAGACCGTATTCGCGCCCGGTTCCAGCCAGATGCATTGTTCAATCACCCGCTCGCCCAGGGCATAGCGCCATACCGGCATCCGGCCGTGCAAGTGGAACGATTCCAGGTGAACGTGGCCCGCAGGACTCACCACCCCGCCGCCCCAGCGGTTGCTGAACAGCGGGATTTCCTGGTCGCCGTCGAGCAAAGTGGCGTCGGCCTTGGCCAACACCAGCCAGCGACCGAGCGGCGGATCAACTGGCGCGATCAACAAACCGTGGTAGCGGCGAGTGAGCGTTCCTGCAATCGTGCCGGCGGCGTAGGCGCCCAAGCCGTTGCCCAACCACCACTCGCGCCGCTCAGCCTGACCGAGATCGCTACAGGTCGCGCGTCCGAAGCGGACGAAATCGGGTAGCGCGTCATTCATACCGATGGCCTCCGCTGTTGCAACCGCTCCGCCACCCGCAGCGCCCAAGCGTAGATGGTCAACGAGGGGTTGACCCGGCTGGAGCGCGGCAGGACGCTGCCGTCCACCACGTACAGGTTGTCCAGACCGTGCACCTTACCGTTAGCGTCCACCACGGAGGTGCGGGGATCGTGGCCCGCGACCAGCGTGCCACAGGCGTGCGCGGTGCCGGCCAGCGGAATCCCCTTGGCCGCCGCCGGCAGGCTGATTTTCCACAGCGAGCGATTGAAGTCGCGCACCAGCCGCCGATGTTCGTCCCGCGCCGCCGGTAACCGCGCCGGGTCGTAGTCGAGCTGGGGATATTGGGCGCCGTTGGTCTTGGCGACGACGCGATTGGCGGGATCGGAGCCGTCCTCGGTCTGCAAGAAGAAACCGTAGGCGCGATGGCCGAGCGCGCGCGCGAACCCGCGCGGCACGAAGCCCGGAATCAAGGTGCTGAGCAATTCGCCATCGAAACCCAAGGGCTGGATACTGCTGTGCGGCAACCATTCGTTCAACAGCAGCAGGGTTTTTCGCAGCAGATCGGTCTTGGGGGTTGCGGAAAACGCCAGCACGGCGCTGAGCAGGTGGCATTTGTAATTTCGCCCCACCGCGCCGGTGCACGGCAGCCGTTCGGTTAGGCCGGTGGCTTCGAGATAGCCTTGCAATAGCCGTGGCGAGTGCAGTGCGCCGGCTGCCAGCAGGACTGCATCGGCTTGGAATTCGC
>JBATDL010000189.1:0-2047 GCA_049663445.1 Candidatus Competibacter sp. | reverse complement strand
GCGGCGAGCGCTACCTGGCGTTTCTGGATAAGTTCGTCAAGGCCATCCACGATCGCTGGCCGCGCGCCATCATTCAATGGGAAGACCTGGCCAAGGACGTGGCGTTTGCGGTTCTGGAACGCTACCGCAAGCAGATCCCCTCCTTCAACGACGATATTCAGGGTACAGGCGCGGTGGCGCTGGCGGGCATGTTGTCGGCCAGCCGGCTCAAGGGCGAGTCGCTGCGCGACCAGCGCATCGTGATCCATGGCGCCGGCGCCGGTGGCGCCGGCGTGGCCTGGGCCATCACCGAGGGTTTGATGCGCGAGGGGCTAAGCCGCGAGGAAGCGCGCGACCGGGTCTGCGTGCTCGATTCGCGCGGCCTGTTGATAGAAGGGCGCAATGTGGAAGCGTACAAACAATGTTACGTGCAGCCCCGTGAGAAGGTGGCAAACTGGCAGATTGCCAACGAAATTCCGACCCTGCTGGAAACCATCGAACACATCAAGGCCACCGCCCTGTTGGGGTTGAGTGGCCAGGCCGGCTCCTTCAACCACCCGGTGGTGCAGGCGATGGCCCGCAACACCTCGCGCCCGATCATCTTCCCGCTGTCCAACCCCACTTCGGCTTGCGAGGCCCTGCCGCAGGACATCCTGGACTGGAGCGAGGGTCGAGCACTCGTCGCCACCGGCAGTCCCTTCCCCGACGTGGTCTGCGACGGCCAGATGCATCATATCGGTCAGGGCAACAACGCCTTCATCTTCCCCGGCCTGGGTTTCGGCGCCATCCTGGCCGAATGCCGGGAGATCACCGACAGCATGGTGCTGGAAGGCGCCTACGCATTGGCTGAATATACTGCGGCGGCGCATCTGAAATCCGGCCGGGTCTATCCGCCGGTGAGCGAGTTGCGCGAGGTTAGCATCCGCGTTGCGGTGCGGGTGATCGAACAGTCGCTGAGAGAAGGCGTGGCCGGCAAGACCGATCTGGCCGGGCGCGATCTCGATACCTACCTGCGCGCCCGGTTCTGGAAGCCGCGCTATCTACCGATCGTGCGTGGCGATCACACGGCGATGATTGATCATCCCGGTTACTAGCCGGGAGCAGCCGATACCCGGCACGGGTTGGTTCAGGCACCAACCCGCGCCGGGTGGAGAGAGGCCGGGTCCGGTCGCATCACTCGACCGACACCCCGAACCCGGAATTTTCCAACTGACTGGGCGTAATGATGGGGACGGAGCTTTCATAGGATCGCCGTATCCGCCCGGCGATCCGCGCCGACAAATCCGCCGAACTGGACCCGCTGTTGCGCACCACGAAATTCAACGTCACGCCTGTGGTTCGATAAACCTGCATCGCGCCGTTTAACAGCGTTTGCCGCGTCACCGTCCGCCCGACATAGCCGTTCAATACCCGCATGACCTCGGAACGATCCGCGCCGCTCAACCAGCCGTCCACGCGCACCGAACCGATCTGCCACACCCCGGCCCGTGACGACGGCACGGACGGCGCGGACGGCGCGGATGGCGGTGCGGCCGATGCCGTTCTCTCCAGCGCGACGGGCAAGGTGACGTCGCCATCGACGATCCGCGCCGTTACCTGCCGGGTTTCATAGCCCGACCGGGAAACCTCCACCGTGTAGCTGCCCGGCGGCAATTGAATGCCGGAACGGTAGGTGAATGAAGAATCGACCAGCCGCACCCGGGCATTCGAGGGCGTTGGGCGCACGATCAGGCGGTAGCGGGTTAGTTCGGGCTGCTTGACCAGCGCCACCGGCACCGTCACGTCGCTGTCGGCGATCCGCACCGTCACCTGCTGGGTTTCATAACCCGACCGGGAAACCTCCACCGTGTAGCTGCCTGGCGGCAATCGCACTCCGGGTCGGTAAGTGGTTCGGATACCCCGCAGTCGGATCCGGGCGTCCGCCGGATCGGTACGCACCGTTAGCTGATACGCGCTGGGTTCGGGCGGTTTGGTCAGCGCCACCGGCACCGTCACGTCGCTGTCGACGATCCGCACCGCCACTTCCTTGGTTTCATAACCCGACTGGCTGACCTCCACCGTGTAGTTG
>JBATDL010000188.1:0-6671 GCA_049663445.1 Candidatus Competibacter sp. | reverse complement strand
GCCCCCATAGGCCAAGCAAAATCAACAGGTTATTTTATAAAACTCAGGGGTTGGCCCGAGTTTGATTTAATCCGCCCTGCTGGAGCTAACCGTTTGATTGTCGCTTTCAAAACTGTCCGAACCATTGTTATAAGCAAATGTCAAAAAAAAACCAACAGATGGGCAAGGACATGGGTTTAAGGTAATTTCCGACAAACGACATGCCTAAATCTCATTTCCACGCTCCAGCGTGAAAGCCAGAGCGGATCTTTTTATTGGCGGAGACCCCTTAAAAAACGGTTATCACCGCTATTTCACGGATAAAACCGCCACCGACTCGACATGCGCGGTGTGTGGGAACATATCCAGCACCCCGGCGCTTTCCAGCCGGTAACCGTAATGGTGAACCAGTTCGCCGACATCCCGCGCCAGCGTGGCCGGGTGGCAGGACACATACACCACCCGCTGCGCGCCCAACGCGGCCACGCGCGGCATCATCTCCAGCGCGCCCGAACGAGGCGGATCGAGCAAAATCCGCTCATAACCGCCTCGTGCCCAAAGCTGATCGTTCAAGTCACCGCTCAGATCGGCGGCATGAAAGACGGCGTTCCCAACACCGTTGCGCGCGGCGTTGCGCCGCGCCCATTCGACCAGACTGACATCACCTTCCACGCCGACCGCCTCCCGTGCCCGGCGAGCCAGCGCCAAAGTAAAATTGCCCAGCCCGCAGAACAAATCCAGCACTCGATCCTCCGGCCCGACTTGCAGTAACTCGCACGCCCGCTCGACCAGTTGCCGGTTGATGGCGGCGTTGATCTGAATAAAGTGCCAGGGCTGAAATTCCAGATCGAGATCGAAATCCGGCAGGCGATAGCTGAGTTCCGGCTGCTCCGGCCACAATGCTTGCACGCTGTCCGGCCCACCCGGTTGCAGGTAGAGCGCAAAACCGTGCCGCGCACCGAACGCTTGGAGTCGCGCCCGATCCTCCTCGCTCGGCGGGGCCAATACACGAAAATTCAACCCCATCGTTTCATCGCCGCCGGCGACCTCGATCTGGGGCAAACGGTCGCGGATGGACAGGGTATCGATGAGTTGCGCCAGCGGCTCCAACAGACCGCCCAGCCGTTCATCCAGCACTTCGCAGCGGCGCAGGTCGGCCACAAACGGACTGCGCCGCTCGCGAAAACCCACCAGGGTGCGCCCCTTCTTGGCAACGTATTTCACCGTCAGCCGCGCCCGCCGCCGGTAACCCCATAGCGGCCCAGTCATGGGTTCCAGCACCTGTTCCGGCTGAACCTTGCCGATGTGAGTCAGGCTATCCAGCAGCCAGCGCTGCTTGACGGCGAGCTGCCCGGACGGCTGCAAATGTTGCAGGGCGCAGCCGCCGCAGATCCCGAAATGCGCGCAGCGTGGCTCGACCCGCCCCGGCGCGGCCTGCAAAACCTCGACGGTGCGCGCCTCGTCGCGGCGACTCCGGCGAGCAGTATAAACGCAGCGGACTTCTTCACCGGGCAGCGCGCCCTCGACGAATACGGCTTTGCCATCCCGTCGCGCCACACCCTGACCCTCATGCGTCAGGTCATCGACGCAAACCACGAACGGTTCCGCCGGAATCTTGGATTTTTTGGCCATCGTGTTTAATGAATTGGATTTCCCTTCCTTGGATCAGGAAGGGTGGCGCGGTGCGCCGGGAGGGTTCGACCCTTTAACCGGAAAACAGCCCGGTGGACAGATAACGGTCGCCGCGGTCGCAGATAATGGTGACGATCACCGCGTTCTCGATCTCTCGCGCCAGCCGCAGCGCCACCGCCACCGCCCCGCCCGCCGACACCCCGCAGCAGATACCTTCCTCGCGGGCCAGCCGGCGGGTGATCTCCTCGGCTTCCGCCTGGTCGACATCCAGGGTTCGATCCACTCGCGCCGGGTCGAAAACTTTCGGCAGGTACTCCAGCGGCCAGCGGCGGATGCCGGCGATGCAGGAGCCCTCGGTCGGCTGCACGCCGACGACTTGTACTTGGGGATTCTGTTCCTTGAGATAGCGCGACACCCCCATGATGGTGCCGGTGGTGCCCATGGCGCTGACGAAGTGGGTCACTTGGCCGCCGGTGTCACGCCAGATTTCGGGACCGGTGGTTTCGTAGTGCGCCAGCGGGTTATCAGGGTTGCCGAACTGGTCGAGCACCCGCCCCTGTCCTTCCCGCTCCAGCCGCGCGGCCAGGTCGCGGGCGCCCTCCATGCCCTCTTCCTTGCTCACCAGAATCAGCTCAGCGCCGTAGGCCCGCATCGCCGCCCGCCGCTCGGCGCTCTGGTTTTCCGGCATGATCAATTTCAAGCGGTAGCCCTTCAGCGCCGCGATCATCGCCAACGCGATGCCGGTATTGCCGCTGGTCGCCTCGATCAGCACATCGCCGGGCCGGATCTCGCCGCGCGCCTCGGCCTGCTGGATCATGCTCAGCGCCGGCCGGTCCTTGACCGAACCGGCGGGATTGTTACCTTCCAGTTTTCCCAGAACGAGACTGGTGGTGTTTCCCGGCAACCGCCGCAACCGAACCAGCGGGGTATTGCCGACCGTGGATTCGAGCGCGGGATAGCAAAACCCGGATCTCTCTTTCATCCCGTTTGGGGAAAAGGCGTCATCAAACATTTTCCTGTCCCGTCAATTGTGATAAAGGATTATACCTGCTACCCATTCGGGCAGACCGCGCGCACCCAACCTCGTTTCGCCCAAAGCCAGCTGCGGCCCGCGCCTTCCACCGACCTCAAGCAAGCCAACGCCCATCATGCCTCAATCCGGTTTGACCCTCTTTCAGAGCTGGTTCCTGTTCTGTTGCCTGACGCTGGCGGTCGACTCGCTGAGCGCTCAGGAGCCTGCATCGCCGCCCACCGCCAACCCTCCCCTGACCCTAAGCATCGAAGGCGTGGACGGCCCGTTGCGCGACAACGTGCTGGCCTATCTGGAACTTAACCGTTTCGACGGCAAACCCGCCCCGGACGAAGTCCGCCTGCGCTGGCTGCACAACAACGCCGAGCGCGAAATCCGTCAGGCGCTGGAACCGTTTGGCTATTTCGAACCCAGCATCGAGTCGTCCCTGACCCGTACACCGGAAGGTTGGACGGCGCGCTACCGCATCGAGCCCGGCCGGCCGCTGCGCATCGCCGAACTCGACGTCAAGGTGCTGGGCGAAGGCGCTCAAGACCCCGCCTTTCAAAAACTGCTGGATAATCTACCGCTGGCCCGGGGCCAGACCCTGGACCAACCCAAATACGAGCAGATCAAGTCCGCGATGGAGTCGCTGGCGACCGAGCGCGGCTATTTCAACGCCCGTTTCACCGAACGCTCCATCCGCGTCGACCTGCAAACTTATAGCGCGGCCATTCACCTGTACTACGACACCGGCCGGCGCTACCGCTTCGGCAACATCACCTTCAAACAGGATTTTCTATCGCCCGAACTGCTGGCCCGCTACCCCCGCTTCAAGCCGGGCGACCCCTACAACGTCAACCGTCTGCTGAAGCTGCAAAACGATCTCGGCAACAGCAATTACTTCAGCCAGGTGGAGGTCAACGCACCGCCCGACGCCAACACCGATACCGCGCCGGTCGATGTGACGCTGGATCCCGGCAAGCAGCGCAAATACAGCGTCGGACTGGGTTACGGCACCGACACCGGCTTCCGCGGCAAGCTACGCGCCGAGCAGCGCTGGCTCAACCCGCAAGGCCACCATTACGAAGCCGAGCTGGGATTTTCCCAAATCAAGTCGCTGGCCGGTTTCAAATATATGATTCCCGGCAACGACCCGACCACCGACGAATACGCCCTCACCAGCGGCTACGTCCGGCAAAACTACAATGACAAGGATTACACAACCTACAAAATCGGTGGCAGCTACCAGCAACAGGACGGCAAGTGGTTGAAAAACTACAGCTTGAACTTGCAATACGAAGAATACACCATCGGTAACCGACCTTCGTCCGAGCAATCGCTATTACTGATTCCCGGCTTGAACTGGACCTGGGTGAATGCCGACGACCGCGCCTACCCCAGCCGTGGCCTGCTGTTCGGTTTCGGGTTGCGTGGCGCATCGACGGCGCTGCTGTCGGACACCAACTTCCTGCAAGGGCTGTTGCAACTTCGCTGGATCCACGCCCTGAACGATAGCAACCGGCTGCTCGTTCGCGGCAACCTCGGCGCCACGGTGGTCGACAATTTTGAGAAGCTGCCGACCTCCCTGCGCTTCTTTGCCGGCGGCGACGCCAGCGTGCGCGGTTACGCCTACGAAAGCATCGGCCCCACCGACCCGGACGGCGCCGTGGTCGGTGGCAAGAATCTGGCGGTGGCCAGCCTGGAATACGAGCATCGGATTTGGGGGGACTGGGGCATCGCCGCTTTCGTCGACACCGGCGATGCCTTCGACGGCGCCTCGCCCAACCTGAAAACCGGCGTCGGGCTGGGGGTGCGCTGGCTCTCGCCGGTCGGTCCGCTGCGGGTGGACTTCGCCTCCGGTCTGGACCGTCCGCCGGGTAGCGCCTTTCGTTTTTCCTTCAGCATCGGACCCGACCTGTGAACGCCGTCCGCCTGCTGCGCCGTATTTTGTACTGGCTGCTGTCGCTGCCGCTGATTTTGCTGCTGCTGGGACTGCTGGTCGCCGGCTTCGCGGTCTCCACCGAAACCGGCTTCAACGGCCTACTGGCGCTGGCGCAACGAGTGCTGCCCGGCCAGCTCAGCTACGACCAGGCCAGCGGCCGGTTGCTGGGGCCGCTGCGGATCGAAGGGCTGCGCTACCAGGACGGCCCGCTGCAAGTGACGCTGGCCAGCGGCGAATTCGACTGGCAGCCCGCCGATCTGCTCGACGGGGCTCTGACCATCACCCGCCTGCATGTCGACGGCCTGGAACTGGAGCTGCCGCCCGGCAAGGACACACCGCCGTCGGACCAGCCGTTGGAACTGCCCGACATCCGGTTGCCGCTAGCGATCACCGTCGCCGACCTGCAAGGCCGCAACCTCCAGATCCGACCTGCCGGCGCCAAGCCCATCCAGATCGACGCCGTGACCCTGAAGGTACGCACCGAGGCCGAGTCGCTGCTCGTCGAAGTGCTGGATATACGCTCGCCGCTGGCCGACGTCCGACTGGACGGCCAGATCACACCGACCGGCGGCTATCCGCTGCACCTTCGGCTCGACTGGCGCGCGCCGGTCCCGGAGTACGGCGATTTCAAGGGCGCGGGCGAACTGCGCGGCAATCTACGCGACCGTCTGGAATTGACCCAAAAAATCAGCGGCGCGGCAGCGCTGGAACTGCACGGCGAGATTCGCCAGGCGCTGACCCAAGAACCCGCATGGTCGGCCACCGTCAAGCTGGAAGTGGCCGACCTGAAACCCTTCGTCCCCGATCTGGCCGGAAAACCGCTGACCGCCCAGCTCACCGCGCAAGGCGTGCTGGCCCGCTTCGAGGGTCAGGGCGAAATCACGGCTACCGTGCCGGAACTCGGCCCCACCACCCTGCGCTTTACCGCGACCGGCGACGACCAGGCGGTGCAGATGAACGCGTTGAAGCTGACCGCCGCCGACCGGCCATTGACACTGGACGCCAAGGGCGAGCTGCAATTCGCCACACTGCGCTTCAAAGCCAGTGGACAGTGGCGATCACTGGTCTGGCCGCTGACCGGCCCCGCCCAAGTGGAAAGCGCCAGCGGCGAGTTCGCCGTCGAGGGCACGCCCAAGGATTACCGCTTCCAACTCGCCGCCGCGCTGCAAGGCCCGGAGATTCCCAAGGGTCGCTGGACCCTGAACGGTCAGGGTTCCGATCAGGCGGTGCGCGCGGTTCAATGGCGCGGTCAGACCCTGGAGGGCACCCTCGAAGGCACCGTCGATGCCGCCTGGGCGCCCACCGTGAGCTGGAAAGCGACGCTGGCCGGCACTGGCCTGAACCCCGGCGCACAGTGGAAGGAGGTGCCCGGCAAACTGAATCTGCGGCTCAAAAGCGATGGCGGGCTGGACAATGGCAAGCTGCGCGCCAACATGCTGTTGGAAGAATTGACCGGCACCTTGAGCGGCCAAGCATTGCGCGGCAACGCCGATATCAGCGTGCTGGATCAGGATCTGACGATCAAGACCCTGCGTTTGAACGCCGGCCCGGCCCGGCTGGAGGCGGAAGGCACGCTGGCGAAGCGCTGGGATTTGCGCTGGACCCTGAATGCACCGGAGTTGAAATCGCTGGTTCCCGGCCTAAGTGGCGGCGTGGCCAGCACCGGCGCCCTCAGCGGCTCCCGCGACCGCCCGCGAGTGGCGACCAACTTCACGGTTCGAAATCTGCGCCAGGGCGATACTCAAATCCAGCGCTTGCAAGGCGAAGCCGACATCGATATCGGCGGCGGCGACCGCTCCCGGCTGAAACTGAGCGGCGAGGGACTGGTGCTGGGCGGCCAGCACTGGAAATCCGTCACCCTGGACGGCGGCGGCACGCCGGACACGCACGAACTCAAGGCCGAACTGAGCGGCGATCCGGGCCGCTTCACACTGGCGCTGGCCGGCAAGCTGCAACTACCGGCACTGGTGTGGCAGGGCCGCATCACCCAACTGAGCGCCAAGGATACCCTCGCCGGCACCTGGAACCTGGAAAAAGCGGTCGCCGTGCAGGCGTCGGCCGAAAAAGCCAGTCTCGATAACGCCTGTCTGGCCAGCACCCCAACCC
>JBATDL010000187.1:0-2171 GCA_049663445.1 Candidatus Competibacter sp. | reverse complement strand
TTCATGACCAGCATGGCCTGGAAGCCGAAGCCGCTCCAATTGGGTGAGCTGTACACCAGGCTGTTGTCCATGCGGGTGCCGTAGACACTACCCAGGAAACCGGTTCTTTGGGTAAACGTATTGGCCGAGTTGTTAAAGACGTCGGCGACACCGAGCACATTGTAGTAAGGGGTCCACTGGGTGCCCAGCGTCACCGCACCCCAACTGCTACCCTTCAGGCCCACCCACTTCGGGCGGTTGCTGTTCCAGTTGCCGCCTTCGGTCACATCGACGCCGAATTCATACTGATAGATGGCGCTCAGGCCACCACCGAGGTCTTCCTCGCCACGCACGCCCAGCCGGGAGGAATTATTGACCACATCCCACGAAGTGAAGCCCTTGTAAATCGGAATCAGGGAACCGTCGGGGGCTCTTTGATTGGTGTAGGTGGTGTCCAGATCGTTATAATCAACGGATACCCGGGCAGAACCGTACAGGGTGGTGTCGGCAAAGGCAGAGGAGCCAACCAGTGCAGCGGCAACGGCCAGCGCGATAGCAGACTTTTTCATGACTAAACTCCTAGGTTTGTGTTGTATGTACACAACAAAAAGGTGCTCTCAAATCATTGAGGAAATTTATACGCATTCTGAAGCAGAAATGCAACTGATATTTTCAAAAAAAACACAAAATTTAGTTTCTGTTCTATTTTAACAACAAATTGTTGTTTTTTGTTCGGGCGATAAAAAACCCACCCGAATTGCTCGGGTGGGCGATGGTGGCTGGGGGACTAGGATTCGAACCTAGGTTGACGGAGTCAGAGTCCGTAGTCCTGCCGCTAGACGATCCCCCAAGATAGAAATGCCTAACGCTTGGAATATTGGGGGGCGCGGCGAGCCTTGTGTAGACCGACCTTCTTGCGCTCCACCTCGCGGGCATCGCGGGTGACGAAGCCGGCTTTGCGCAGCGAGGGGCGCAGGCTCTCGTCGTATTCGAGCAAGGCCCGGGTGATGCCGTGACGGATCGCTCCAGCCTGCCCGGTGATGCCGCCGCCTTTGACGGTCACGTAGACGTCGAACTTGTCCTTCAGGTCGGCGACTTCCAGCGCCTGATACGCCACCATGCAGGACGTCTCGCGCCCAAAATATTGGTTTAGGGGGCGCTGGTTGACCATGATATTGCCACTACCGGGCCGCAGGAAAACCCGCGCCGTGGCGGTCTTGCGCCGGCCGGTGCCGTAGTGCTGCTGATTTTCGCTCATTCTTGCCTTTCCATTTAGTGAATGCGCCCGCTGAAGACTACCCAACCAGTTCCAGAGGCTTGGGCTGCTGGGCGGTGTGCTGGTGTTCGGCGCCCGCGTAAACCTTCAATTTGCGGAACATCGCCCGCCCCAGCGGGTTTTTGGGCAACATCCCCTTGACGGCGATTTCGATAATGCGCTCCGGGGCTTTTTGCAACAGCTTGTCCATCGAAATGGACTTGAGGTTGCCGACGTAACCGGTGGTCCGGTAATAGATCTTATCGGTCCGCTTCCGGCCGGTCGTCCGCACTTTTTCGGCGTTGACCACGATAATATAGTCACCGGTATCGACGTGGGGGGTAAACTCGGGTTTATGCTTGCCTCGTAAGCGGCGCGCGATTTCGGTCGACAGCCGGCCCAGAACCTTGTCCGTGGCGTCGATCACGTACCAGTCGCGCTTGACCTCGGCCGGCTTGGCGCTGAAAGTTTTCATTGTATTGTGACGTGCTCCGAAAAGTCCGTGTTCGCTTGGAAAGTCGCACATTGTATGCAAGCGGTATTCGTCCTACAACCCCCGCCGGTGTGCGGGAACTACAAAAAACACCAAACGGCCACTAAATGCGCAACCGTTCCACCACCCGGCCGTTGACTAGATGTTGCTCGATGATCTCATCGAGATCGCTACGGTCTACATAGCTGTACCAGGTTGCCTCCGGGTAAACGACCATGACCGGTCCTTCGGCGCAGCGGTCCAGACAGCCGGCGGTGTTGATGCGGACCTTGTCGGGAATGGCTGGCCCGAGCTGCTTGACGCGCTGCTTGACGTAGTCGCGGGCTTCCTGGGCGCCGCACTGCTGGCAGCACTGCGATCCGTCCGACCGCAGGTTGGTGCAGAAAAAGACATGATGGCGATAATACGACACTTCGATTCCTCTCCGATCCAAACTCAAGCTTA
>JBATDL010000186.1:0-2653 GCA_049663445.1 Candidatus Competibacter sp. | reverse complement strand
GGTCGGAGGGGCTGTGCGGACCCGATCGAGCAAGGGTTCGACCGCAGGCAGCCCGATCTTCGACAAGGCCACGGCTGCTGGGAAGGCGTACCAGTGTGGTTGGTCTTCGTCGGAGATCAGGGAAAAGGAAGAGCTTCTAACCGTAATCAGTCTTGCCAGTAAGGGCGCAGCCGTGGTGGCCCGTAGATCACCGAGTAGGGTTATGGCAAACCCTTCCTTGCTACCGGTGACAATTTTCTGGCTTTTTATGAGCGTTGCTTCCTGTTCGCCGACAATACTCATGAGTGCCTGAATATCGGCTTGGCGCTGGTCTCGGTAATTTTTGACGATGTGCTCCAACTCCTCGTTGGATGCGTTACGTAACGAGGAGAGTGCTGTGCTTTGAATTTCCGAGCTCATGGCTTGGGGTGCTCCTATCGATAAGGCCAATATAATAATGACGGCTGTGATCAATCCACGCAAAGCGTGCGCCGTGGAAATGAAGTATTGAAGGAATTGAATGGATGCCATTGCTCAAAAACCAGCATTGTCAGTGGCTTTATTGCTACCGTTATTCTTCCATTTTCCGCCTTCTTTTTTTAGCTTGTAATGTACGCGCCAAGGGAAATAGTTGGAAATCAGATACCATTTTCCGTTGATTTCCAGTCGCGTGAATTCCAGAAAATGCAGACGCCACTCCACGGTATTGCCGTTGGCGCCGGCCGCATGCCCGATGAATCGAGTGGGTGTGTCGATGCCCCATAGTATTCTCGAGTGCGGCGCGGTGTAGGGATCGTTATCCTCATCGCCGACGCCGGCGTCGTCATTGCCGGCAACGAGCCAGTCGGAAAAGGAAACAGCCCCGGCGCCACCCGGACGGCCATCACCGTCGCTCATGCTGGGAAAATTGTGGAAATTGCCATGAAAAGAGGCATCGCCCGGCAATACAACCGCGTTTGGATTGAGGGTCTTTTTGCGGATTTTTCGAGAGCTGTCCCACTTTTTATTGACGCCCCCGGTCAGTGGGTCTCCCTTGTGATTCAATCCAGCCGCAGGTGGCGCCGGAGAGGAATTGGAACCGGACAGGTCGGGGCGGTCGGCCGCCGTAATGATGGTGCTCGGCTTGATGGTGTGCTTGAACTCGTAGCCCATGCTCACCAGAAAATAGGTTCCTTTATCACCGGTACTATTAGTGGCGTCACTGGCTGTGATCTCCGACCAGACGATCCAGACGTTCAGTTCGTCCACGGTACTGCCGGTGGATTTATTTTTTATTTTGACGGGGAAATGTCCAGCGATCAGCCGCGATATTCTGGCCTTGTGAGGAGTTCCTGGAATGGAGGTAGCGCCCTCCCATTCGAAGTTTGCGGCAAAATTAGTGCTGTCACTGGCTTTAAGTGTGACAAAAGGCGACATCGATTGCTGATTGAACGGCCAGAAGGAAAAAAGAGTCATGGTACTGTCAACCTTGGGAGAAACATAATGCCTTTTACCGGGTGCTCCCAAAGTGCTCGGAATTATGTCGCCGGTTTGTCCGATCTGGTTGTCGTCGAGTTCGATCTTCACCGATGCGGGAACAACAGGGCCGGTTGCGCCATCCGGGATCATGATGACATCGCCGGGCTGGATCAAGTTTGGATTAGGTCGCTTCTGGCGGAAAGCCTCATTGGTGGGATGATTATAAATATCCTGCCAAGTCATCCCATGCTTGCGAGCGATTGCTGATAAAGTATCGCCAGATTTTACTGTGTAGGGAGTGGGCATAGTGAGGTTCTCCAGTATTACATTTCCAATACACACCAATTGTCAGTTATATTTAGAAGGCATTTCTCATGCCGTTTTCTAAATTTTAACTTTTATATCAAATCGAAGGATGGAAAAACAGGAAGACCAAAGTAACTACTTAATAACATTATAACTTATTGGCAGATTGCCCGTTTGAAGATTTCATCCATGAAAATATGAAGTGAGTGGCGAGAGGTTATTTTGACCACGACTCAGTTCATTTTGATCCATACGCCCAAGTTCATTTTGGGCCATGTGGGCATGTTTTCGCAGACGACTTTCCGATTAAAGCCGCTTCGAGCGAAGCAAAGTAAAATCGTAGTCAAGTGGAAGGGGTGGCGGCTTTTGATCGCTTGGATCGGATTGCCGGGGTGAAGCACGGCGCGGCCGGGTTCTCGCGGTCTCAACCCAGCCCGCCGATTTCAGGAAAGCCTGTCGAAAAGCGATCTATCAGTCGCGCAACAATTCGTTCAGGCCGACCCGCGAGCGGGTTTTTTCGTCCACCTGCTTGATGATGATCGCGCAGTACAGGCTGTGACTGCCGTCGGGCGCGGGCAGGGCGCCGGGTACCACCACCGAGCCGGCCGGTATCCGGCCATAGCTGACCTCGCCGGTGAGCCGGTTGTAGATCTTGGTGCTTTGGCCGATGTAGACCCCCATCGAGATCACCGAGCCACGCTCGACGATGACGCCCTCGACCACTTCGGAACGCGCGCCGATGAAACAGTCGTCCTCGATGATGGTCGGGTTGGCCTGCAACGGTTCCAGTACGCCGCCGATGCCGACCCCGCCGGATAGATGGACGCTTTTGCCGATCTGGGCGCAGGAACCGACCGTGGACCAGGTATCCACCATGGTGCCCGAATCAACATACGCGCCGATGTTGACG
>JBATDL010000185.1:0-3228 GCA_049663445.1 Candidatus Competibacter sp. | reverse complement strand
GCGCGGCGCTGCCCGGCCAGGTGGTCGGCCGCGACCATCAGCTTGGCTACATCTTCCTCGCTTCGTTCCGGCGCCCGCGCGACCAGTTCCTCATAGAGCAGTTCCAGATGCCGCTGGAGCAGGATTCGAGGCATGCCCCGCGAAGCCAGCACCACCCCCAGCCACTCCACCTGGGCGTTGACCATCGCCTGGTCGCGCGAAATCAGGGTCGCCAGCCATGCACTGTCGCTATCGGTATAGCGTCGGCCGCGCTCGCCGTAGCGCCAGGCAAAATAGGGGTATTCCAGACAACAGCGCCGGCCGGCATGGATGGCGGCGTCCACTTCCCTGGGATCGTCCGGCACCGGATGGGCACCCGCTTCCGGGTTCAGGGCTGTAACCTTCAAGGCCAGATCGGCGGGGTCGAAAGGATAAAGCGCCTGAAAAACGCGGCGGATCCCGGCAAACGCTTCCAGGGCCGCGACGACGATGGCGTCGGTTTCCTCGGCGGTGACCGGCACGGCGTCCATGCGCTCGCCGAAACTCCGCCAACGCTCCCGCGCGGCTGCACTGTCCCACGCCAGGTAGGCTAGCCCGTGCCGCAGGTCCAGGCCGAAAGCCTTCTTCGCCAACGGCGCCAGGACTTCCGCGCCCATAATGGAACCTTCGAGCACATAGAGATAAGCCAGCAAAGTAATCGGCATATCCAGGGAACGCTGTAGGATGCGATCCGCCAGTGCCTTGGCGGCCTCGTGAACGGCGGGGATATCGAGCACGACCCGGGGAGCAAAAAAAGTCAGGTCGCTCTGCACCCGCGAAAACCGGCGCATGTCCTCCATCCAGACGGTACCCAGACGGGCATCCCGCTGCACGGGCAACTCGTGCTCCAGCACGCCGTGCAGGACGGCCATGGCGCGCAGCTGCCCCACGTAGCTCTCCAGCGGCAAATCGCGGCGTTCGAGCGCCTTCAGATACGGCAACTCCTGGATCTGAGTGTGAATCTCGTCGGTCGCCTCACGCAGGCGGACCATGAGAGTGGATGATGGCATCGATGCTTTTTCCCGTCAGGGCCGCAAGGTGGTCAGGATGGAGTCGGAGGTTTCAGGCTTGACGCTCCGGCAGCAACACCGTGAACGCAGCGCCCTGCCCGACGGTGGATTCCACTTCAATCCGCCCGCCATGGTGTTTGACAGCATTGTAAGACACGCTCAGGCCCAACCCCGTTCCGCTCCCCACCAGCTTGGTGGTGAAAAACGGGTTAAAGATCTTGTCCACGATCTCAGGCGCGATGCCGGCGCCGGTATCCTGGAAACGCAGAGAAATCCAGCCGTCCGCCCGCCGCGCGCCGCGAATGCTCAGCGTTCCTCCTTGCGGCATCGCCTGGATGGCGTTGACGATCAGGTTCATGAAGACCTGATTGAGTTCGGCGGGATAGCACTCGACCGGCGGCAGATCGACCAGTTCGAGCACGATCTCGACCTGGCGCGCGCTCAACTCCGATTTGGCCAGCGCCAAGGTGCTGCGCAGGTTCTCGGCCAAATCCACCGTCTTGCGCTCGGCTTCGTGCAAGCGGGAGAAGGTCTGCAAGTCGGCCACGATCCGCCGCACCCGGCCAACCCCGTCCTCGGTGGCGACCAGCAGTTCGCTGAAATCATCGAGAGTAAAGTCGAGGTCATGCCGCGCCCGGATAGCCCGCACCGGTTCGGCCGGGGTCGCCATGTCCAGCGCCAGCGTCTCCAGTTGCTGGTAGGCCGTGCTCAGGGATTCCACCCCTTCCCGCAGGCTGCTCAGATTACCGGCGATAAAGGCCATGGGGTTGTTGATCTCATGCGCCACTCCGGCCACCAACTGACCGAGCGCGCTCATCTTCTCGGCCTGCACCAGCATCGCCTGGGTCTCCCGCAACTGCTCCAGCGTTTGCGACAGCCGGGCATTCTTGCGGATCAGTTCCCGCTGTAGGTTATTGATTTCCTGATTGGTGCGCGCCAGCTCCCGGCTGAGCTTGTCCATCTCCATGGCGTCGTATTCACCGGCGACCAACAGCTCCTCGCTCTTGCGGAACACCTGGGTGCGCAGGGTGCGGCTGACCCGGTGGCCATCCCCCACCGTCAGCCAGCCGCTAAAGATCAGGCCGTCTCCTGCCGGCTCCAGCAATTCCTCGAAACTGGGATTGACCAGATAGCGGTGGCGGGGACGGTCGGGCAGGTCGCCGCCCAGCACCTGAACCATGCCACGATTGAGGTACAAGGCGTTGCCGGCCGAATCGAAAACACCGACCGCCAGCGCCGCGCTGTCGTCGCGCGCTCCGTTCAGTTCCGCCGTCCAGCGTTGCAACGCTAGCGCGGCTTCCGTCAGCGCAGGCTCCACCATGCCGGTCATCTCCTCGCGACGGGCAGCAGCAGTTCATCGCCGGTCATGGCGTCCTCGATCCTTCATTACAGCGAGGCGACGAAACGGTTCAATTCGCTCAGATCGGCCAGGTAATGGACGTTCGGACCCTGAAACAACGTCGGCTCGATATGCCGCAAGCCCTGACCGCCGATCAGGATGGGTAAAACAGGGAATTCGGCGCGAATGGCGTCGACCGTCGCGTACAGGTCGCCGATGTGGAAATAAACGCTCAAGGACAGCCCCACCAGATCGGGCGGCTGCTCGTGTAGCAGGCGCAGCAATTCGCGAACCGGGGTGTCGGCACCCAGATAGAAGGCGTCCCAGCCATGCATTTCAAATACATCGCAGGCCATCTTGCCGCCGACCTGGTGCAGTTCACCCTCCACCGACGTCACGATGATACTTTTGTCGGTTCGGCGCGGCGAAATCACCTCGGGGCAAATCTGATTGAGCAAACCTTCGACGATGGAGGTGGCCAAGTGCTCGCTGGCGACCGAGATTTGATTGTGCTCCCACAAGTCGCCAACGCGATACAGCGCCCGCTGAAACAATCGCTGGTACACGTCGATTACCGGGATGCCATCCGCCATGGTCTGCCGGGTCAATACCGCGCAGCGCCGACGGTCGCCGGCCAGGAGGGCGGCAAGAAATTCGGGGTAGGTCACGGGCAGCATCGGGACCGATGCCAGCGAGGCAGGCGTTGCGACAGTCATCGGATAGAACCCCGCAAAGAGCGGACTGAGGGAGAAACCATGCTTATCCGATTATAGTTCCTTGTTCGCTGCTCTGGCGACGCTTTGGCAACGGGCTGGCTCAGCCCGCCAGCCGCAAGCCCGGCGGCAGCGCCTCGCCGAACAC
>JBATDL010000184.1:0-2859 GCA_049663445.1 Candidatus Competibacter sp. | reverse complement strand
AACGAGTGGAGGGCGTCAAGGTCTGCGTCACCCGGCTCGGCGCGGCCGACGCCCGTGGCCGGCGCGCTCCGGAAGTCGTGCCGGGCTCGGAGGAGATCATCCCGGCCGACCGGGTGATCATCGCCTTCGGCTTCCAGCCCAGTCCGGCTCCCTGGTTCGCCGACTTCGGCATCGTCGTGGACGATCGCGGCCGGGTCCGCGCCGTGCAGGACGGCACGCGCAAGTTCCAGACCGGCAACCCCAAGGTGTTTGCCGGCGGCGACATGGTGCGCGGCTCCGATCTGGTGGTGACCGCCATCTTCGAGGGCCGGGAAGCAGCGGAGGGGATTCTGGATTATCTGGAGGTTTGACGGTCGGCGCGCAGGGTTTCGGTGGAGCCAGCGCAGCGCGGCGGCGCTGACTCCATGCCCAGTCTCCAATCAAGCCATTTCGCCCGAAAGCAGACCCGGCACCACTCGCCGTCCCGGAGTTCCCGTCATGCCCGATCAGTCAGCCCCGTTTCCGCCCGGCTTCCTCTGGGGCGCTGCCACCTCGGCCTATCAGATCGAAGGCTCGCCGCTGGCCGACGGCGCCGGGTCGAGCATCTGGCACGAGTTCGCCCACACCCCCGGCCGAACCCGCGACGGCGACACCGGCGACCTCGCCTGCGATCACTATCGCCGCTACCGGGACGATGTGGTGCTGATGGGCGGGCTGGGCCTGAACGCCTACCGCTTCAGCGTATCCTGGAGCCGGGTGCTACCGGAAGGGCGCGGCCGGATCAACCCTCAGGGCTTGGATTTCTACCAAAGACTGGTGGACGCACTGCTGGAACAGGGCATCCAGCCGATGCTCACCCTGTACCACTGGGACTTGCCGGCGGCGCTGGACCGGCGGGGTGGCTGGCTCAATCCCGACAGCGCCGGCTGGTTCGCCGACTATGCCCAAGTCCTGTTCCGGGCGCTGGACGACCGGGTTCGGCTCTGGGTCACCCTGAACGAACCCTGGGTGGTGGTGGACGGCGGTTACCTGCACGGCGTGCTCGCGCCCGGCCTGCGCAACCCATTCGCCGCCCCGCACGCCGCCCACAATCTGCTGCGGGCGCACGCTGCCGCCACGCAAGCCTATCGGGCCGCCGGTCGGCACCAGATCGGCCTGGTGGTCAACCTGGAACCGAAATATCCGGCGGCGGAAACGGCCGAGGATTTGGCCGCCACCATGCGGGCCGACGCCTACTGGAACCGCCAGTATCTCGATCCGGTGTTTCTGGGGACCTACCCGCCGGAACTGGCCGAGATCTTCGGCGCCGCCTGGCCGGGATTCGCCGCCGCCGATCTCGACGCCCTGCGCCAGCCGCCGGACTTTCTCGGCATCAACTACTACAGCCGGCAGGTCGTGCGGCACGATCCCCGCGATTGGCCACTGGCCGCCGGCCGGGTCCGGCAGGCGCGGCAGACCCATACCGGCCTGGACTGGGAAGTCTATCCGCAAGGTCTGACCGACATCCTGCAATGGGTTGCCGGCCGCTACGGGCCGCTGCCGCTCTACATCACCGAAAACGGCGCGGCCTTCTACGACCCGCCTCAGGCCGACGGCACGGTGGACGATCCCCTGCGCCGCCGCTATCTGCGCGACCATCTGCGCGCGGCGCTGGCAGCGCTGGAAACCGGTGTCGATCTGCGCGGCTATTTTGCCTGGTCGCTGCTGGACAATTTCGAATGGGCGCATGGCTATTCGCAGCGTTTCGGTCTGGTTCACGTCGACTACGCCACCCAGCGGCGCACCGTCAAGGCCAGCGGAAAATTTTATGCGGAGATCGCTCGCAGCCGCGGTGCGGCCCTGTTCGCCAGCGGGGTTGAGCCGCCATAATCCACCGCTGAACCCTCACCCTCGTGAGCCGCACCACCCGCTGTCTTGCAAGCCGGCCGGTCCGTGTCAAAATGTGCGAAAACCGCATGACACGGGAATCCTTGATGAAGAACTCAACAGCCGACGAACTGCACGCGCAGGCAGCCAAGCAGCGGCGGGAAGTCGTCGAACTCGGCTTACACGACGCCGAAGACCTCGCTTACGGCATCATGCCGTTGCTGGTGCGGGCTTTGGACCTGGACCCCAACCATCTGCCGTCCCTGGATCTGCTAAGCGACCTGCTGATGGAAATCGACGCCTGCGAGGAAGCCCTCGAACTGGCCGAAAAACTGCTGGCTCTGGCGCCGGACAACACCGATGGCCGAAAAAAGCTGGCGGCGCTGGCCAGCGGCGAGGAAAATCGGCGCCGGCTGGTGCGCGCCTATCTGCATCAGAAGCGGCTACAACTGACCCGAAACCCCGTCCACCGCTGAAACGGCGCGAGGAAGCCCCCATGGCGGCGAAACGCATCGACGAACTGTTCGGCCAGGCGCTCGACAAATTCCGCAACGAGCGAGAGCGGCAGCAGAATCTCGACGATAGCCGGCCGAGCGCGCTGGAGCGGGAGTTCGAACGCCTGAAGGACGAAGCCCGCGCGCTGAAACAGCACCTTCAAAACCATCCTCGGTTCAACTATTTCTGGATCTTCCGCGACCAGATCACCATCAGTTTCCGCACCGGCCCCAACCAGCCAACCGTACAGTTGGTGGTCCGGCTCTACCATCCCGGCAACAATCGCTTCAAGCAGGGCATTTACGGCTATTTGCCCTGTGGCTACGAAATGCTGCTGGATTCGGTGGATGAAGCGATAGAGTTCATCGCCACCCAGTGCGGCAAGCTGCTGGCCTGACCGCCCCGAAGCCGAGTACCATGTTTACGATCCCGACCGCGTCGGACGGGCCGCCGCCAGCTCCGCTCGCAGCCTCAGGTAGCTATCCAGCCGGCGCGGGACGATCTCGCCGCGCGCCAGCG
>JBATDL010000183.1:0-2172 GCA_049663445.1 Candidatus Competibacter sp. | reverse complement strand
AGCTTGGGCTTCATGCTGGCCAGCGCGGCGCTGCATGTCATCGGCATCGGCGGTGCGCTGGCGGCGGGCCAGGGTATTCCGGCGCGACTGGTGCGGGTTGGTGGCGCGGCGATCGCGGCCAGTGGCGTGCTGCTGCTGGCGGCCTAAGCCGCTTCTCTCCCCGGTTCACACCGCGCGGCGCGCGGCGAACCGGGATCACCTCCCCGACAGCGCCCGTCATGCACGAACTTTCGCTGTGCGAGAGCATCATCGAAACCCTCACCGTTCAAACCCACCAACAGGGATTTAGCCGGGTGCGGCGGGTGTGGCTGGAAATCGGCGCGCTGGCCAATGTCGAAATGGACGCCTTGCGCTTCGCCTTCGAGATCGCCCGCCGGGATACGGTGGCGGACACGGCGGAGTTGGACATCGTCACCCTGCCGGGTCAAGCCTATTGCCTGGACTGCGCGCAAGCGATCACGGTCCATCAGTATTACGATCCCTGCCCACGCTGCGGCGGCTTTCAGTGGCGGCTGACGGGCGGCAACGAAATGCGGATCAAGGAATTGGAGGTCGAGTAAATGTGCAGCACCTGCGGTTGCGGCGAAAACGAATTGGCCATCCACGCGCACGACCACGCGCACGACCCGCCTCACGCGCATCCCCACGCCCACGATCCTGCGCCTGAAGCCCGGCGGATCACCCTGGAACAGGATATTCTGGCGAAAAACGCCGAATTCGCCGCTGTCAACCGGCGCCTGTTCGCGGAACGGGGTGTCTTTGTCCTGAATCTGGTCTCCAGCCCCGGTTCCGGCAAGACCACGTTGCTGGCCCGGACGGTTCAGGCGTTGCGCGCCGAATTTCCGGTCGCGGTGATCGGTGGCGACCAGCAAACCGCCAACGATGCCGAACGCATCCGCGCCGCCGGAGCGCCGGCGGTGCAGATCAACACCGGCAAGGGTTGCCACCTGGACGCGCATGGCATTGGTCACGCCCTGGAACGGCTACCGCTCCCGGAACATGGGGTGCTGTTCATCGAAAACGTCGGCAATCTGGTCTGCCCGGCGGATTTCGATCTGGGCGAGGCGTGCAAGGTGGTGGTGCTATCGGTGACCGAGGGCGAGGACAAGCCGCTGAAATACCCGAACATGTTCGCCGCCTCCAGCTTGATGCTGCTCAACAAGACCGACCTGCTGCCCCATCTGGATTTCGACGTGGCCCGCTGCTTGGACTACGCACGGCGGGTCAACCCCGACATTCGAATTCTGCAACTTTCCGCCCGCACCGGCGAAGGCATGGAAGCTTGGCTGGACTGGCTGCGGCAGGGCCAACGGTCGGCACTGGCGCGGCAAGTCAGTCGATTGGAAGCGGATCTTGCCGCAGCGCGGGCGCGCCTGACTGAAAGCACCGCCTGACCCGAATCCCGAACCATCGCCCGCCACCGCCGGCGAAGGTGACGCATGACTGCACCGCAACGTCGCACCATCCAGATCAGCGGTCAGGTGCAGGGCGTGGGATTCCGCCCATTTGTATACCGCTTGGCGGTAGCGCACCGGCTGAGCGGCTTTGTCCGCAACGACGGCGCCGGCGTGACCATCGAGATTCAGGGTGCCCCCGCCGCGCTGGACGACTTTCTCCATGCTCTGCGTCAACCGCCGCCGCTGGCCCGCATCGACGCACTCGGCATCCGCGAACTGACTCCGCATCAGATGGAACCCGCTTTCGTGATCGCCGCCAGCGGCGCCGGCGCGATCAGCGCTGACATCACGCCGGACACGGCGGTTTGCGGGGACTGTCTGGCGGAACTGTTCGATCCCGGCAACCGCCGTTACCGCTATCCCTTCGCCAATTGCACCAACTGCGGTCCCCGCTACACCATCACCACCGCCCTACCCTACGACCGCCCCAACACCAGCATGGCCGGCTTCGTCCTGTGTCGAACCTGCGCGCGGGAATACCACGATCCCGGTGACCGCCGCTTTCACGCCCAGCCCAATGCCTGTCCGGTCTGCGGTCCCCGCCTGAGCCTGCGCGACGCCGCCGGCGCGCCGGTCGACGTGGACGATGTTATCGCCGCCGCGCTGGAACGGCTGCGCGCCGGCGAGATTGTGGCCATCAAGGGATTGGGTGGTTTTCACCTGGTCTGCGACGCTCAAAACGCCGCCACTGTGGCCCGTCTGCGCCAGCGTAAGC
>JBATDL010000182.1:0-1871 GCA_049663445.1 Candidatus Competibacter sp. | reverse complement strand
AGCTATGCGCTGGTCCATTCCCAGCATCAGGCCATCCTGAAAGCCGTGTTGGAACGCAATCCGGAAGCCGCCCGACAGGCTGCCCACGTTCATCTGGCCTTCGTCGAATCCACTTTACGTGAGCTCGGCGAAGAAGACGTTCGACAGGAACGCTCGCAACGCCGCTTGCATAATTTACTGAATATAGAGACTAACACCTCATCCTAACCCCGCTGGAGCGTTGCCGAACGGTAAGGTCGGGGTGGGCTGGGTTGCTTGAACGGCCTTGAAAGTGGCCTGACAAGCGATGTAAAAGAATTCCAAGCTTTCGGGAGCGATAATGGCCACTTATCCTGAAGATTCCGGCGAGCTTTTGAACGCCGCCGCCGAGTTGACCATCGCCGGAAGAAAGATAAGGCTGGAAATGCCGGTGCCGGCCGGGCCGACGCAGTTGAGCCGCCTGCTCCCTTTCTTGCGTTATTTAACCGATCGATTCGTCGATTTCTCGGTGGAGAACGCGCGGACGGAGGGATTGGCGGTATCGTGCAAAAAAGGCTGCGGTGCCTGCTGCCGGCAACTGGTCCCCATCTCGGCGATCGAGGCGCGGCGGCTCGGGGAGGTAGTGGAGCAGATGCCGGAACCCCGGAAATCCACCATCCTGGCCCGTTTCGAGGAGGCGAGACAACGGTTGCAAGAAGCCGGGCTGCTGGAAAAGCTGTGCGAACCGAACCGCGTTGGCGACGATGAAGTCGATCCAATTGGATTGGCCTATTTCCAGCAAGGAATCGCCTGCCCGTTTCTGGAGGACGAGTCGTGCTCGATCTACGAAGAGCGTCCTCTGGCCTGTCGCGAGTATTTGGTCGTCAGCCCGGCCGAGAATTGCGCCCGGCCGACCGTGGACTCGATCAAACCCGTGCATCTCGCCGTCCGGGTCGCCAGGACGCTGAGGGCGCTGAATGTCGAGAAAAGTCCCTCCACACCCCGCTGGGTAGCACTCATTCTGGCGTTGGAACAGGCGGACGTCCGTCCGGATGAAACGCCGCCGCAACCCGGCCCCGAACTGGTGCGGGAAATATTCAGCCGGCTGACGGGGCTGAACTCGGGGAGCGGCTGAATGTGTTCATCAGTGACTCCACTGATTTCAAACGCAACTCAGCCGACCGTGCGTGAGCTGTCAAGCCTTCGCCGCGCGCTAATACCGCAGCGGTGCGGCCCAGCACCGCCGCCCCGGTCGGCGAGCAATGAATGATGCTGCTGCGCTTCTGGAAGTCGTACACCCCCAGCGGCGAGGAAAAGCGCGCGGTGCGCGAGGTCGGCAGCACATGGTTGGGGCCGGCGCAGTAGTCTCCCAGCGCTTCGGCGGTGTAGCGGCCCATGAAGATCGCGCCGGCGTGGCGGATCAGCGGCAGCAGTTCCTCCGGCTTCTCCACCGATAGTTCCAAGTGCTCCGGAGCGATGAAGTTGATCACCCGCGCCGCTTCAGTCAGGTCGCGCACCTGAATCAGCGCCGCCCGCCGGCTGAGCGAAGCCTCGATGATCTCCCGCCGCTCCATGTCGGGTAGCAAACGATTGATGGATTCCCGAACCCGCTCCATGAACACCGCGTCCGAACTGATCAAAATCGGCTGGGCGTCTTCGTCGTGCTCGGCCTGCGAAAACAGGTCCATGGCGATCCAGTCGGGATCGGTTAGTCCGTCACAGACCACCAGGATTTCCGACGGTCCGGCGATCATGTCGATGCCCACCGTGCCGAACACTTGCCGTTTGGCAGCGGCGACGTAGATGTTGCCCGGCCCGACGATCTTATCCACTCGCGGCACGGTGGCGGTGCCGTAGGCCAGCGCGGCGATCGCCTGTGCCCCACCGAGCGTGAACACTCGATCTACTTCCGC
>JBATDL010000181.1:0-3847 GCA_049663445.1 Candidatus Competibacter sp. | reverse complement strand
TCCGCTGCCCGTTCAGCAGCAGCAGGGTCCGCCGCGCGTACTCGTCGCTCAGCCCGTGGTAGGTGGCGGTCGGCAAGTTGTTGGTCTTGTATCCGACCTGGAAACCGGGAACCAATCGGAGCACGTCGACCAGGCGACGCGCGCCCGAGGCTTCGATCAGCGCGCGGTCGATGATGGTGACCGTGCTCGGTGCTTCATCGAGGCGCTGAGGCAGTCGCGATGGGGTCAGCACCCGTGGGAGATCGCCATCCCGGTCGTCGTCCGCCGCCCGTGCGGCTTGAACAGCGGCGATAAACATGCCGGTAGCGCCCCAAAGAACAGCCATGGAAGTGATGAGATCGATTTTCATGACGACAATCCTCTGGGCTGGTGATAGGAATCCGCGCCTAATCAGCGCTGCCGGCGGATTGGCCCACTCACCCCGGCGGTGGTAGCTCCGTTCTCCTTTCTCCTTTCTCTCGTTATTGAGCTTGGTTTTAATCCTTCTCCGGTACCCACGAGCCTTCCTGGAAAAGATCGACGATTCCTCGTGCCGTTGCTTCCCGTGCAACCATCTGTTCGTATTCGTGCAGTCCTGTCGTGAAGCGGGTCAACAACAACCGCTGTACGGCCCCGATGAGCCGGGAGACCGGCAGGGAAGGACGACCGCGTTGCGTCCAGCGGTAGCCGGACGTCCGTTCCCGGCCTAGTAACGCGGCCAGGCGGGTATACGGAACGGTTTGACCCGTCACCTGATTCAACAAACCATGTAGCTCTTCGGGCGTGGGTTCGCGAGGCGCCAGTTCGGGGAAGCAGTCATAGAGGCGGATAGCGAGCGCGACCGTGGAGCTGGGTATCGGTTGATCCTCTCGCTTTTTCCAGGCCGACCAGCTCGACTGGGAAATCCCGAGCAGCGCGCAACACTCGGCGGGCGTCCGGTTCAACCGGGCCGCGAGGATGGGGAGATCCTGGCCCAACACAGGACGATCTGGAGGTATGGCAGGCATTTGCATTCGAAAACAATCCAGTTTTGTTGTTTTAAGTTTATTTTATAACCACGTTTTTTTATAATATATATCAATAAATCGATGGAAAAGACAATTGTAGACTTAGTATAAGACCATCTGATTTCGCGAGGCCCACCTGATGGATCCCACCAGCCTGGATATTCCACTGGCTTGCGTTTTCCATGAGCGCTTGCTGACTGTCGAGCGTTACGCCACCGCATTGCGGTTCCTGGGTCTGAAGTCTGGCGATGTCGTCGCGATGCGGCTGGATCCCGCGGCACCCGAAGCGATCCGGGCGCGACGAGCTTGCTGGCGGGTGGGCGCCGCAGTCGTGCTGTTGCCGGAAGAAGCCCACGTCGCCCCGGTGTTCGATGCGCTTTCGACGCTGGTCACCCCCACGCTACTGATCGGACGGTGGGGAGAGGAAAAAGCATTAGATGGGCTGGGCGAGCAGCTCAACGTCGAGTACGTCCTGACTGTTGGACCCGAAGGCGAAGGCTGTCTGGATGACTTCGCGGTTCTCGCGGATTCCCGGTTCGAACCCGACTCAGGCCCTCACGCTGATCTGGTTGTATGGACTTGGATCGAAACGCACGAGGGTGGACAGTGGCAACGATTGAGTCACGGCGAACTGGGGATTGCTCGGACTGCTGTTGTGGGCTCTGCCGAAATGCCAAGCCTCTGTCCTGTAGATCCCCTTATTGACGATGACATCGTCAATGGTCTTGGAGTGAAGAGGCGTGGGTAAGCGCTGGATACACGACCGTGATTGCTGGTTTTTCTCTTCGTTTTCAAGAAACACACATAAAACGCGCGCACGCGCGTGTGTGTTTTGAATATATATAAATATATATGAGAACTGGAGTTTTTTGAAAAACAACTTAATTATCAATTTATTATGAGACATTTTCGGAAAAAAATTTTTGTCAAAATACTCACTTTCTTTTGTCAAAATACTCACTTTCTTTTGTCAAAATACTCACCCTGCCGCCAAAATCCTGATTTTATTTTGTCAAAATACTCACTTTATCGACCGGCTTTAGCGTTGATCCATGCGTCAGACCTGTCCGACGGGGCCGGCTCATAGTTTTTTTCATTGCACCATGAGCTTTGAGAGCACGCCTTTGTCGAATTATGATTTTTGTCAAAATACCCACTTCAGTTGGAAAACGATCATCCATGTATTTATAAGATATTAATTTTATTTGTAATATGATAAGGAAATCTTTCCGATCTCGTTAGCACGCATACTTTATTCTCTAAGGCCTTGCGTTATGGACATCACATCGGCACCTTCTTTTTAACAAGCTACAAATGCGATGACTCAAAGTATCGCGGCAATTTTTGTCAAAATACTCACCACTTGCCAAGGGATCCATCTGTTGAGGGAGTGGTCTCGCCAGGGCGGGAAACCGCATGAATCAAGCCCTGGAATGACTGACAATTTCGTCGTCTGATCTTGCGAGAGGATTATTGGACGTCCAATAACTCGGTGCGATTCTTGGTCTGAGTACAAGACCATGTGCCCGATATGCCGAGGCGAATGAGTGGGCGTTCAATAGCCCGGTACCGATGTTTACGGTTTCAGAGGCACTGCCACCCATCCATGGGTAACATTCGGGCATTATCCATATATGGAAAATTAGTCACTACTTAGGTGGATAACCCTTTGAAAAAACGTGATCTTACGTTAATTATGCATTATAAACGATACTAAATAGCTCGTTTTTAGCTAAGGCTAATCATACTGGCAGTAGCTATGCCAGATAAGTTATCTACAATTTGGTATCTATATGATTACGTTTTTGGATGCCCCGTGATTTGGTGTTCGTAGCTGGGGGTCAAATAGGATTTTGTTGCCGCCACTGCTCGAAGGACGGGACCTGGTGTTGTTGAACCAACGCCTGATCGACCCGTACCCGTACCAGAAACCGCGCCCCGATCCCGTTGGCTTCGTCGCCTAACGATTGACGAGCCTGTTCCTCAAGGGCTGCCAGCGCCTCGGTGCCCAACGCTTGGCGGAGGCGCAGCAATTCCGACCGATAGAATTGCTGATAGCGTTCCTGAAGCTGGTGTTCCCGCCGCTCGTTGGCTTGCGCCGTTTCCCGTTCGTGGTGCTGCCGCTCCTGGGTGTGCCGCGACTCGAACGCTGCCGCGTACTGCCGGATGCCCCCGAAGCTTCGGATGTCGAATCCTGTCTTTCTGGCTTCGGCCAGGGCAAAATCCACCCAGGCTTGCAGGTCTTCGAAGGAGTGGTTCTCCAGTAGCGCCGCCGCGAATGCGGTTTCCTTGTCGGAAAAAATCACTTCGTCCACGCTGTCTGTTTGGTAGAGCCGTCGATAGAAGTAGGCCACCAGTTCCATCGGCCGCTGGATGGTTCGCTCGTCCTGGGTTTTGCGAACCAGCATCGGTGGTTGCTGGTGGGGAGCATAAAATTGGTGATAGTCCTCAAAGAACCCGTTTCCCGGCGAAAAAGAAAGGTTGAAGCCGGTTTTGTCCGCGTTCTTCCTGATCTCCCAAGACCGGATCAGACCGCATTGCCTGAGGGCCTGCAAGTGTCGTCCCAACTGGTTGCTCACGATGAGCGATTTATAGCGCTCCGGTTTGATGTCACCCAGCCACGTCCGGCAAATAGCGGCGTAGTCTTTGGTAAATATAAGATCCGACGATTGATTTTTGCTGTAGAGGTTGGAGAAATGGAAAAACAGCCGCTTGAACAGCGCCGCGCCGATCGGTTCCAGACCGGCCATCCGGGCGAAGTTGAGGCAAAAACTGTAGCGGCTGTTGAGCGACTTGATGATGGCTGGATGCAGGTGGAACACACACTGCTGGATTTTGTCCCCCCGGCCGGAGAACAGGCA